>JAJZHR010000303.1 GCA_021810815.1 Acidobacteriota bacterium
TGCAGCCCCATCTCGTGCATCGCAAACAGCACGCGCCGATGCACCGGCTTCAAACCGTCGCGAATGTCCGGCAGAGCGCGCCCGATGATCACCGACATCGAATAGTCAAGGTAGGAGCGGCGCATCTCCTCTTCGATATTGATAGGAATGAAGTTGGTCCCGCCGCCATTGCCAGCGCTTCCGCCGGAACCTTTGGGTGGGGCACCATCGCTACCGTTGCTTCCTGTGCCGAGGGGGAGAAGAGGATTCTGTTCGTCTGCCATAAGAGTAGTAACTATATGATAAACCTTGGATTACGCTGCGGCAATGGCTCACGGAACCAGATGCGGCGAAGTCCTTTAGTTTGCCATCTTGAGGCGTCATAATTGTCATCTGGATTCGATAAAGTTACCTGACGCAATGGATCCGGAAGAGGTAGTCATCATGCGAATCGGTTCGCTGGCAAGTTCAGTTGTTTTGCTCCTGACCGCCGTACCCTGTCTCGCTCAGCAGAAGAATCCCAGCGCCACCGCCGGCTACGATCCTGCCTCGCGCGCCACCGTCGTCCACGAGGCCCAGGTCTACATCGCCGCCGACCCCGCATCACAGAAGGTCACCGTGGTGTCGCCCGGGCACGAGGTCGTTGTCATGGAGCGCAGCGGCGGCTGGCTGCGCGTCTTCGCCGACACCGACGTGGAGGAGAACCCCGAAGAGGTGCCCATGTTTGGCGAAGCCGCTGCGGCGCAGCCAGCGTCTGGCTGGATGAAAGACAAGGGAGTGATAGGTCCTGCGACCCCGCAGGGAGATCTGCTGCTCTTCGGCTCCGCCGCGAACGAGGAGGTGCTCGCCGAGGATCCGCACGCACCCAAGGATGCCGCCCAGTCTGCTCACCTGCTCTATCGCCGCCTGGACGACTACTTTCCTCAGTCTCCACTTGCACCGGAAGCAGCCTGGAGGTCCGCCGATATCCGCTGGCAGCTGGAGAAGCAGGACATCTCCTCTCTCCCGAGCGCCCATGAACAGGCTAGCTATCTGCGCCCGCAGATTTACGAGGACCAGATGCGGAAGGTGGCGAAAGCCTATCGCGGCACCAAGTGGGAGGCGCTCGCAGAGTACGAACTGCTGGACAACAAGCTCTGCGGCGACTGGCAGGGCCTACCGAAATGTCCTGAGCAGGAGGCTGGCCTGTATCTCAAATACGCCAACCAGTTCCCCCAGGGCCCGAAGACGGCCGACGCCCTCTACAACGCGGCCTACCGCGAAGGCGCCCTCGTCGACATGTACAACGTAGACGGCAACAGAAAGCGCTCCGACATCGCCGCCTCGCGCTCCAAAGACATCGCCCAGCAGTTGGAGTCCCAGTTTCCGGGCACAGACGACGCCGCGCGGGCTGCTACTCTGATATACAAATTGCAGCAGGGCATCGCCATCTACGGAAGCGACCGCGACTGATCATCCTCGCAACATCCGCGCAAAGCCATCCGCACTGAGCCACTTAGATTTATCAAGGAATCATGCATGCCTCTGTTGAAAGTAATCATCCTCGCCATCGTCCAGGGCCTCGCCGAACTTCTGCCCGTCTCCAGTTCCGCCCACGTCGTTGTGGCAGAGAAGCTGATGGGGCTGAACCCCTCCGTCCCGGAGATGACGCTCCTTCTGGTGATGCTGCACACGGGCACCATGTTCGCCGTGATCGTCTACTTCTGGTCGCGCTGGCGGGCGAGCTACCTCAGCAGCGCGGCTGCGTTCCAGTGGATTGCGGGGCGCATCGTCCTTGCCACAGTCCTGACCGGCGTCATCGGAGAGGGTCTGGTCAAGGTGATCGAACACACACTTTTCCGCGGCCATCCGCACGCGGAAATTGAAGACCTCTTCAGCCGCCTGGACCTGATCGCTCCCGCTCTGGCGTTGGTCGGCTTGCTCATTATCATCGCCGGGCTGCTGGAGAAGCGTCGTATGGGCGGCTCTTCCGCAGACCCGTCGCTGACCCACCGGGAATCCCTCAGCAGCAGGCAATCCGGCCTCAGCATGCGCCAGTCAGGATGGATTGGCGCGATGCAGGGCCTGTGTCTTCCCTTCCGCGGCTTCTCGCGCTCTGGAGCAACGATCTCCACCGGAATGCTGGTGGGCGTCGGCAAGGAGCGCGCCGAGGAGTTCAGCTTCGCGCTCGCGGTGGTTCTCACGCCGCCTGTTATTCTGCGCGAAGTTCTGCGGCTGATGAAGGCCGAGCATCTCAGCGGAGGCGTCCCCCTTGCCTCGGCGATGGTTCCCAGCCTCCTGGGTGCCGTGTTCGCCTTCCTCGCTGGCCTGCTGGCGCTGAAATGGCTCAGCCGCTGGCTGGAGGGCGGACGCTGGTACCTGTTTGGCATCTACTGTCTGGTTGCGGCCGGCGTGGTTTTCGCCTTGTACCGCTCAGGTTACTGAGCCAGGGAGGCCAGCAAAATCGCGGACAGCAAAATCGGCGAGCCCGAAGCTCCGCCGATCCTTTGCTTTCTATAACTCCCTGGCCGGAGAGGCTACGCGGCCTTGGTCGAGTCCCGGAACGTTCGCACGATGTCATGCGATTCCATGATGTGCTCCTGCTGCATCACCAGTATCTCTTTGATAGGCATCGGCAGTTCCTGCTCCAGTGCGTCGGTATAGACCTTCTTGGCCTCATCCTCGCCCTGCTCCGCCGTCTCCAGCAAAGTGTGATCGTTGCCGCCGAGCTTCATCTTCAGCTCGCCCCAAACACGGTGGATGGTGCCAGCAGCGGTGCCGCTCTCCTTCACATCGTGAACGCCCATCCGGTGCAGCTCATTCTCCAACTCGCCACGGAAGTTCGCGCGAATCTGCGACTCCTCAAGGAAAAACAACTTCAACCTCTCGTCCTTCATGCCATGCCCGATCTCGGCAAAGCCCTTCTGGCTATCGTGGAGGATCTGGATGATTTCGCGAACGACGCGCTCGACTTCTGTAGCCATGGAAGAAAACCCCTTCTCTAAATATTTTGGAGAAAAACGGCATTAGCAGGATCCGCCAGTTAGCGCGATTCTTCTTCGCTGGCGGTTGGCTAAGGGGAAATCGCGAAAACCTGCGCCCCTACTAATCGTGTCTCAAGATGCCCGCTTTTTGGTGCGCAAAGCGCTCTGTGGGTCTCAAAGGGATCCTGCTCTCCACATTCGCTCTATGAACCTTGGATGCGGCTCTGAACTTAGTGGTTAGCGGAGCCGGAGAAACTTTCTCTCGACAATGGAGCGGCAGACTTGCTCTACCTGAAAGGTTGGCATCCTGATTCCCTTGCCGAATTGTGCCGCCCCGGGAACCGCTTGCTCTGGAATAATCGAAGATGCTCTGGGATTCCGGCTGTCGCTGGCGCTTCCCCCCGCCTTTCGCGCGGGTCGGATTCGACGACGCGGCCCCGTTCCCCACAAGATGAAGCCACTTAGGATCGTACTTTCCCCGACGCGCAACCGCCGCCTGAATGAGATTCTCGGGCTGATGCTGCTGGTCGTCGCCGGCCTGCTTCTTCTCGCGCTTGCAAGCTATACGCCCTCAGACCCCTCCTTCAATACGATCGGCGGCTACGCCGTTGGCCGTCCTGCCCACAACTGGGCTGGACTGGTAGGTGCCTACATCTCCGACGCGATGCTACAGATGTTCGGCATCGCAACCTTCCTGCTGCCTCTTGCGCTGGGCGGCCTCGGACTCGCCTGGATGCGGTCGCGCCCAGCAGGTTCGCCGCTAGCGAAGACCATTGGGATCTCACTGTGGTGCGTTTTCGGCCCAGCTCTGTTTGCGCTGCTTCCTGGCAAGATCCTGTGGCAGAAGGCCGTACCCATCGAGGGCCTCAGCGGACGGCTGCTCGCAGATGGACTCATCCATTTCCTCAACTTCCCCGGCTCATGCATCATCACCATTTTGATGGCAGGCGTTTCGCTGTATCTGCTGACGACCTTCAGTTTCAACACGGCGCACGAGTGGTTCTCGGTGAAGTTCGCCTTCATCCAGGCGTGGCACGACCGCTGGATCAACTGGCGCAGGGCTCGCCAGGACGGTGACGCCAACAAAATCATCCATGCATACGAGAGCAAGAGGGAACGCGCCATCGAGCAGGCACGACTGGCTGCGCAGAAGGCTGAGGATCGCCTGACCCGCCAGAACGGTTGTCAGCCAACAGTTGCCGAGGAGCGGGATACGCTGCTAGGAAGCTTCTTCCGCCGCTGGCGCAAGCGTGGCTCTGAAGCCGAAGCTGCGACATTTG
>JAJZHR010000304.1 GCA_021810815.1 Acidobacteriota bacterium
CTTGCTTGCGGCGCCGAGTTCGACGGCATGGAGGAAGACGATTCCGCTTGCGCTCTCGCGCACGGCGACGCGCAGGTTGCGCAGCTTCGGCAGTTGATCGGAGAGCAGTGTGAGTTCGTGATAGTGCGTGGCGAAGAGGGTGCGGCAGCCGATGGTGTTGTGCAGGTGCTCGACCGTGGCCCATGCGAGCGAGAGGCCGTCGTAGGTCGCTGTGCCTCGGCCCATTTCGTCGAGAAGAACGAGGGAGCGGCGGCTGGCCGTGTTCAGGATGGTGGCGGTCTCGGTCATCTCGACCATGAAGGTGGAGCGGCCTCGGGCCACGTTGTCGCTTGCTCCGATGCGGGTGTAGATGCGATCGACGAGGCCGAGGCGCATGCTCTCCGCGGGGACGAAGCTGCCGATCTGCGCCATGATGACGAGCAACGCTGCCTGGCGGAGATAGGTGGATTTGCCACCCATGTTGGGGCCGGTGAGCAGCAGGATGGAGGGGCCGTCGGCTGCGGCGTTGAGGAAGAGGTTGTTGGGAACGAAGCGGGAGTGCGCGCTGGCGGCGTCTTCCATGCGCAGTTCGACGACGGGATGGCGGCCGGCGATGATCTCCAGCACGGATTCGTCTTCAGGGGTGCCCATCTGCGGACGCGCGTAGTTGCGGAGGGCGGCGTTGTGGGCGAAGGAGCATAGCATGTCCACCTCGGCCAGGGTCTGCGCGGTGCGGCGGATGCGGGCGGCGGAGGCGAGCACGGTGGAGCGCAGATCAGCGAAGATGCGCTTCTCGATTTCGAGGGAGCGCTCCTGTGCGGTGAGGATTTTCACCTCGTACTGCTTCAGCTCCGGCGTGGTGAAGCGCTCGGCGTTGACCAGGGTCTGCTTGCGCTCGTAGTCGCCGGGGACGGAGGCTAGGTTGGAGCGGGTGATTTCAATGTAGTAGCCGAAGACGGAGTTGAAGCGGACTTTCAGAGAGGAGATGCCGGTGCGGGCGCGTTCGCGCTCCTCGATGGCTGCGATGGATTGGCGGCCGCTGCGGCTGAGGCCGCGCAACTCGTCCAGCTCTGCGTCCACGCCCTCGCGGATGGCGTTGCCGTCGGCGAGATGGACGGGCGGCTCCGCTGCGATGGTGCTGGCGATACGGGAGCAGAGGTCGGCGAGGGGATCGAAGGCTGCGGTGAGTTGCGCCCAGCGCGGCTCGGTCAATGCAGCCAGAGCCGTGTTGACTTCGGGCAGACGGCCAAGCGTGTTGCAGAGAGCGAGGAGGTCGCGCGGGCTAGCGGAGTCGAGCGCGACGCGCCCGAGCAGGCGCTCCAGGTCGAGGAGGCCGTCGAGCGGCCGGCGCAGGCCCTCCCTCAGGCGCAGAGAAGCGTGCAGCTCCGCCACGGCGTCCAGGCGAGCGTTGATGGCGGCGGAGTCCATCAGCGGCCGAAGGAGGTTGGCGCGGAGAAGGCGCTTGCCCATGGGCGTGTGGCAGGAGTCGAGAGCGTGGAAGAGGGTCGCCGTGTGCGGCTCGCCGGAGAAGAGCGGCTCGACCAGTTCAAGGTTGCGGGCGCTGACGGAGTCCAGCTCCAGGTGGGAGCTGCGCTCGTAGTAGCGGATGGAGTCGATGTGGTCCAGGCCGCCCTGCTGCGTGGTCTGGATGTAGTGGAGAACGGCGGCGGCGGCGGTGGCTGCCTCGGAGTGTGCGGAGAGGCCGAAGCCGTCCAGCGAGAGAACGCCAAAGTGTTTGGTGAGCAGGGGAAGGGCGTACTCGGCGGAGAAGACCCAGTCGTCCACGCTGGTTTTGGTGCGGATGGAGTTGAGGATCGCAGAGAGGTTCGGATGGGCGGAGTCGATGGGCTGGAGAGCGCTGCCGTTGAGTCCGCGGGGCTGCTGCTGGGGCGTTTCACGGGATGCAAAGCCGGAAGGCAGCAGAAGCTCGCTGGGCTGGATGCGCTGCAGTTCTTCAAGGGCTTGCGCCAGCGCGTTGGGGCCGGTGAATTCGGTGGCACGGAAGTCGCCGGTGGAGAGGTCCAGCGAGGCGACGGCGGCGTCCCTGGAACTGGCCTGCAGAGCGCAGAGGAAATTGTTTTGCTCGGAGCCGAGGGTGGGGTCGAGAGCCGTGCCGGGAGAGAGGACGCGGGTCACTTCGCGGCGGACGATCTTCTTGGTCAGCTTT
Source organism: Acidobacteriota bacterium (assembly GCA_021810815.1). GTDB lineage: Bacteria > Acidobacteriota > Terriglobia > Terriglobales > Acidobacteriaceae > JAJZHR01. The sequence goes on from JAJZHR010000304.1 coordinate 2,147, forward strand.
GGATCTTCCATCTGTTCGCAGATGGCGACGCGGAAGCCTTTTCGCAGCAGCCGTGTGAGGTAGCCCTCGGCGGCGTGGTAGGGGACTCCGCACATGGGGATGGGGACGGGGTTCGATTTGTCGCGGCTGGTGAGGGTGATCTGAAGTTCGCGCGATGCGACCAGGGCGTCCTCAAAGAACAGCTCGTAGAAGTCGCCCATGCGGAAGAAGAGGAGTGCGTCAGGATTCTGCGCTTTGGCGGCGACGTACTGGCGCATGAACGGCGTCTGCGTCGCCGGGGATGGAAGTTTGTTCTTGCTGGCGGCCGCGGCATCGGTAGCAGGAACGGCCTGGGTGGCAGGATCGACCGGGGTGGCAGGGTCGGCCTGGGACTGGGGTTGGGTCGGGTCGGCGTGGGTGAGACTCAGGCCGGTCTGGTCGGGATGGGAAGGCGTGTTGGACACTGAAACGCCAGCATACCGCGAGCGGCGTGCTGGCGTGTAGTGGGGAGGTTGCTAGGCTGCTATTCCGGTCGTGGATGCTGGATTTGAGCGCTGGGCCGTCTCTCCTCTGGAGAGGGCGTCGGATCCGTGCTGCTTCACCATCTTGTTGTAGATGCCGAGCAGAAGGAAGGGCGCGGCCCATTGACCAACAAAGAGAGCGTGATGATCTTTCCCGGCCATTTTGAATGTGAGCGAGCCGATGATGGCGGCGACGGCGGCGCCGAGGTAAAAGCTGCTTGGGAGTTTGGAGGAGAAGCTCTCCATGGTGGCTGTGATCTGGTCCTCTTGTGCCTCGCCTGCGCGAACCCGATGGTCATTCTGCTGGTAATTTTCCATTGAAAAACTCCTGGTTGCCCGTTTGAAATCGTGAGAGTGCCGCGGCAGTGTCTTCGACTGCCATGAACCCTGTGATGCGGAAGTTTGCTGGGTGGCGACCAAGGTATGGGGATGGCCGAGATTTTTTTCATGGTGCGCATGGAAGAGAGGGCCGATGTTGGCTCGGCGAAGAAGAGTTCTGCGAAGGGTTGAAGCGCTCACAGCGAACTCACCTTCCGAACTGCGTTCAGGGCACAGTGGCGGGCTCCAACTTTCGGTGGAGGATCGTCCCAACGCCGGGAATGCAGCTGAAAATTGAGACTCTCATCCGTTCCGGAAACGGTATACTGAACACATACAAAAGGTTGCCTGTCATTGGGACTGGCTTGTCGTCCGGCGTTGCTATGTTTCTTTGGAAACCACATGTTCACCTTCTGGCTCCGAGTTGCGGTGTTTCTTTACGGCACAGCGAGCCTCGCTATCCTTCCGGCTGTTCTCTATGACCGCCGCGGATGGCGCAAGATCGCGCTCCCGGCCACCATCGCCGCAGTGTTTTTCCATTTCATATCCCTGACGGAGATGCTGGTGGCAGCGCACCACACGCGGCCCGTCAATACGCATGAGACGCTGTCTCTGCTGGGTTTGCTGCTGGCATGCGCTTTTCTGCTGGTTTACGCTCGCTATCGCACGGCGTCGGTTGGGATGTTTGTTCTGCCGATCGTCTTCTTGCTGGTTCTTGCTCCGGCGTTTGTTCATGGAGAAGAGACTTTCCATCAGCCCATGGTGCGCAGCGGATGGATATTTCTGCATATCGCGCTTCTGCTGGCCGCTTACGTCGCCTTGTTTGTCAGCCTTCTGGCGAGCGTCCTGTATCTGTGGCAGGAGCGGCGGCTGAAGCGCAAGAGCGCCACGGGGACGAACCACTGGCTGCCCCCGCTTGAGACCCTGGATCAGATTGCCTACAAGACGCTGCTGATCGGTTTTCCCTGCATGACGGCGGGACTTCTGGCCGGATCATTGATGGCCCAGGAGAGCGTTGGACCGGGATATTTTCTCGATCCCAAGGTGCTGCTGTCGTTTGCGATGTGGGCGGCGTACTCGGGGATGATTTTCATCCGCCGCAATGCAGGTCTTCGGGGGCGGCGAGTGGTGTATCTTTCGAGCTTCATCCTGCTCATCGTGCTCACGGTGTGGGCGGCCAATCAGTTCAGCGCGGTTCACAGGTTTGGGACTCCATGAAGCTTGTGCTATTGGGTATCAACCATAAGACGGCG
>JAJZHR010000305.1 GCA_021810815.1 Acidobacteriota bacterium
CGCCATCGGTCCTGGAATCGCGTGGAGGCTGCGTGCGCGCCACCACGACATCGGCGCAACCACCGCGCTCGCTCTCACCAGCGCGGTCTTCCTGATCGCCGCCCACATCGCCCTCGACCGCTTCGCTCCCATGCTGTCTTCGCGCCAGTTCGCCGACACCATCGACCGCCTTTCCAGCCAGCACCGCATCGCATCGGACACCAGGCTCTGCCTCTACGGCGACCAGTCCTACGGCTCGTCCATCCTCTTCTACACCGGTCGCACCGCCTGCCTGGTCGATGGCCGCACCAGCTCCATGATCTGGGGCTCAACCTACACCGACGCGCCAAAGATCTTCCTCACCGGACAGGAGCTTGCAGCGCAATGGGGCACCGGCCCACGCAAGCTGATGTTCGTCCCGCTGGAGAAACGCTCCGACGTGGACGCCCTGCTCGGCAATCGCCAGATCCTCATCCAGGAAAGCTCCGGCAAAGCCCTCATCACCGACCGGCCGCTGCGCTAGGGCGGATCTGCTGCCCCTCAACCCTCCACCCCCTCTTTTCTGCTATCCTCACCTCCATCCTCGTAACGGAGCAATTTCCATGGCAAAAGGCGTCAACAAAGTTCTGCTTCTCGGCAATGTAGGCAAAGACCCGGAGATTCGCGCCACGGCGGGCGGAATGACCGTCGCCAGCTTCTCCCTCGCGACCGCGGACCGGGCAAAAGATTCCACAGGCAACTGGGTGGACAAAACGGAGTGGCACAACCTGGTCGCCTTCCAGCGGACGGCGGAGGTGGTGCGCGACTACGTGAAGAAGGGCACGCAACTGTTCATCGAGGGCAAAATCCAGACCCGCTCCTGGGATGACAAAGAGTCCGGCCAGAAGAAATACCGCACGGAAATTCTGGTGAACGAACTCACGCTGCTCGGCGGCAAACCCGGCGGAGGCGGAGGCGAAGGCTACTCGCGCAGCAATGCCGGCGCGAGCAATACCGCGTCCTTCGACCAGCGCGCACCTGTGCAGGACGAGTACGCGCAATCGACCCAGATTACCGACGACGACATACCGTTCTAAGCACACGGAATGCCAGCGGAATACCAGCGAAGCAGACCTGCGGCAAATCGCCTCGAACTGCTCTCGAAACGCGGCCCTTCGCGAACCTGGCGACGGGCCGCTTTCGTCTGCTCGGCTGCTGCCGCTGGTCTGGTCTGAAGGCAGAGCTGGGGATCTCCGGCATGAAGGCTCAAGTTCTTCCGCCAGACGCCGATAAACGCGGCAAGGAGAACTCCTCATGCTGACACCGATTTCCAACGCAATGATTCAACCCGTGCAAACCCAACAGCCCACGCCGGCTCCTGCCGCAAATGTGGCCGCCGTAGCGGCAGCCACCACCGCCAGGCAGGACACTCTCACCCTGAGCAACGCCGGCATGCAGGCAGCCGCCGCCTCACACGACGGCGACAGCGACGGCCACTAGAAAGCAGCGCTGAGCATGTCCGGCTCTGAAGGGCGACTTGTGGCCACGAAAGGCTGGCTTTGGCTCTGATGGATGTGGCTTGACCCCAAAGGGCTGAACTCTTGGTTTTGCAGGAGGACTCAGCCCCGCCCTAAGTTGCCTGAACCAAAGCGGGCTTCAGCGTCTGAAGGATTGCTCCGGTGTCCCTATGGAATGCGATCCAGAATCTCAGGCCACGGGCAGATCCAGTTTGAGCAATCGCCGAACCGCGCCTATATCAGGTCGAAGTTGGCCAGACCTGGCGGCTCGCTCGCCTTGACGCTCCCAATCCAACAGCAGCGCCTCTACGATTTCCTTCCCATCCGGATCGCCCACAGCGTCCGCCGGTGTGCGACCGCCCAGCACGGAGAGCTTCTGGTATATCCAGCTCTCCACTTGCCACTTCATGGCCATCTCCGCTTCGCGTTTAAGCTCCGGATCGAGATCCAGAGCCTTGCGCTCCGCATCCGAACCCAGCCTAGGCGAGGTCTTGCGCTCCCCATTCTCTTTCATCATTTCTTCCGGAGTCTGCGCAACAGTGCTCTCGTGAACCGCAAGCATACGAAGCCTCTGCTCGACCTCCTGGCGGAGTTTCGCAGCGCGGTTTGCGGAATTCACCTCAGCAACCAGTGATTGCCCGGAAATCTTCAGCTTGCCCAGAATGGTGTTGTCCCATGTCTCGAACTTCTTGTTTCCTCCTTTGGCCCACGCGAATTCAATGCTGTGGAGCGTGCCGTCCTCGCCCAGATCAGCGTCCTCCAGCAGTTCTTCCTTTGTGCATCCCCAGGCCAGCGGAGCCAATGCGTCGAAAGCTGCTTGAGCCGAACCGATACGGAACTTCAGCGTGTGGAAGTTGAGCGGGTCGCCGTCCGTGTTGCAGAACCGGGGCGGCATGCGCATGGCATCCCGGATGTTCAAATAAGTGGCGCGAATCTCCTCGGCATTCCGCACCAAATCCAGAGCTGCGAGTTCCCTGCTCTGCTTGGTGATCTTTTTTCGCATCTTCGCGCGAAGGCCAACGATTTCCGATTTCCTGCTGGGCGGAATGGGAATGGGAGCCAATCGGCCAAGCGTCGCGACCTCAGGCAAATGCCATATTTGCGCATAGGCGATGTCTCCTGGTCGCAGAACCTTCGACGCCGAACGCTCCACCACTTCGGTTTCGCCACCGATCAGGATGTCGCGCAGCACGATACGCTCTCCCGGATCACATCTGACAACGTCATAAAAGCTGACTGGCTGGACGGTGGCTTGCTCCAGAATCATGCGCTCCAGATCCGAGAGTCGATTCCACGCCTTCAACACGAAGGATTGCGCGATAAGGCCGACGCGCGGCTTGCTTCCGCGCTGCCGCAACGGCCTGTCTGGATCCCACTCGAAGAGAAAATATGGAGAGAATATCTGGCGCTCGTCCGGATACTTCTCCAGCGGCGCAGGAATCTCCTGTTGATTGAAATCCGCCCACGCATCCTCGATGTCGTCGGCGAACTCGCGGCTCGCGAGCCTCAGCATCTCCCCGGTGAGCCGATCCGACGCATCCAACTGCCGTCTCCATGCGCGATCCATAGAAATTGGCTGCTCCGCATTCAGGCAGCAATGCTTGTGCTTCTTGCCGCTGCCACAAGGGCAGGCATCGTTTCGTCCAGTTTTTGGGGGTGTATGAGACGGCATCGATGACAAGTTACTGCACGAAGCCAGAAAAGGCAAGACACACGAACTGATAGCAAACTCCGTGTGCCAGCAACCGTCTGCTTAGCCAAACTGGCGACCTGAGCGCAGTGATTAGCCGCATATCATCGCAGATTTCAGATTGCCAAACGCAAATAACTTGCCTATCGATTGGTCATACCTCTATGATTCTCAGTGTCGCCCTTCAGCATTGCAGACTCTTCCAAGGAGCTCCATTGACCACGCCTCTCGTTCTCCCCAAGTTCTCCATCGGTGTCGGCGACCGCTTCGCCCACCAGGCCAAACCACAGCTGCAGGCTTGCATTCTGGCTGCGAATGCTGGCGTTGAAGTCGTCCCTGTCTGGAACAAGTCCAACCGCGAGCACACCATCATCGGCTCCGAGCCGACCAGCACCCGCGCCGCTGCCGACGCAGCTGTCAAGGAGCTGGGCTGGACCAGGCCCTACTTCCTTGACGCCGACCACATCGGCCTGAAGACCGTGGACCGCTTCATCGCGTCCTGCGACTTCTATACCCTGGACGTGGCCGATCTGATCGGCAAGCCAGCGGAGCCAGCCGACGTGGAAGCCTTCGTCAAGAAGCACCCGGAGCTGCAGGGAGAGGTGAGCATTCCCGGCGTCGCGAAGCCCTTCCACATCGACGCCGCCTTCGTCGCGTCGGTGGCCAACAAGTACCTGGCTGCCGTGCAGGATGCCGGCGAAATCTACAAATACATTGTGGAGAAGAAGGGCGCGGGCAACTTCATCCCCGAGATCTCGATGGACGAGACTGACTCCCCTCAGACTCCAGTCGAGCTGCTCATCATCCTCGCTGCCATCGCGGACGCTGGCGTGCCCATCCAGACCATCGCTCCCAAGTTCACCGGCCGCTTCAACAAGGGCGTGGACTACGTGGGCGACGTGGCGAAGTTCACCGAGGAGTTCGAGAGCGATCTCGCCGCCATCGCCTTCGCCATCAAGCAGTACGGCCTGCCCGCGAACCTGAAGCTCAGCGTCCACTCCGGCAGCGACAAGTTCTCCATCTATCAGCCGATCCACAATGCG
>JAJZHR010000306.1 GCA_021810815.1 Acidobacteriota bacterium
AATCGAAATCACATCCCCATAGGTGCTCGCAGACACCAGCTTGTTCGCATCCGTCACAGCAAGCGTGGTCGTGCTGTTTTCCGGCGTCACGGTGATGGATTCCGGAACGGAATCACTCGCCGCGTATGTCCCGTCTCCCGCGTAATGCGCTTCCACCCCGTACGTTCCGCCGGGAAACGTGCTCAGCGTCGTCGTCAGCGAGCCAGAGGTCAAAACTCCGCTGCCAACATTCGCTCCCACAATGCCGTTGCCTGGAACCACATTGATCGAAACATCCCCCGTCGGCGTACCGCTGCCAGACGTCACATTCACCGTCGCCGTGATCGCATTGCCATGTTGAATCGTCGTTGGCGCCAGAGCGAGCGTCGTCTTCGTAGCCATGAACGTCGCGTTCGCCCATCCATTCACCAGGTTCGCCACGTCCAGGCTGCCCAGCCCGGTCGCAAGATCATACCCGGCTCCGCTCTTCCATCCGTTCAGCACACCGTACGTCCCGGAAATCGTCGTGCAGTCCGGGCTTCCGCTCATGCACGGCATCGCATTGCTGCCCGTGGCCACGTCGTGAAAGATGCATGCGCTTGTGGTCGCTCCGGTCGAGCTGCATACCGCCCCGCTCTTCGCCGCCAGATTGTACAGAACGTAGTTCGCGTTGCCCTGGCGAGCCCCTGTCGCCGGATTCGCCAGCGCCGTCTTCTGATTCACCAGAGCGAGTATCCCCGCCATCGCCGCCGAGGAGAACGCCGTCCCCCCATCCCCGCTGAAGCGCGTCGTCGCGCTGGTCAGGCTGCATGGCGCTCCATTCGGGTCCGCGTCCTGCTGACAGAACGCATAGAACGTGCTGAAAGCCCCGTCGCCCGCGAACAGAGAAACATCCGGCAGATCGCGCGCACCGTCCGCCGGCACGCCCTGTCCCACCTGCCACGATGGCTTGGAGCCGTTCCTGCTCATGCCGCCGCCGCCGCCAAGCACGGTCAAAAGCCCATTGGTCTTCGCATCCGCGCTGTTGCAGACCTGGTCCGGCGTCATCCCCGTATACGGCTGCATCGATCCGAAGGCAGGGTTCGCGCAACTGTCATTCCAACCCATCTCCGGAATGTACCCCTTGGCAGACGCCTGCGTTCCCGACGCATTGGCCGTGTCCCAGTAGCCCGCGCCGCCGCTCGGCATAGAGAAGTCCGTGCCTCCCACCGCAACGTCGTACGCCGTGCTCGCGGCCGCATTCACCTCCAGCCCGCTTGCAGCCTCATGCGCTATCTTCGGCGGCTCGCAACCTGCCGATCCGCTGTCCCCCGCCGACACCAGAACCGTGATGCCCTGCGCCGCCGCCTGCTGCCACAGATTGCTGAGGAAGGAACTGTAGGTTGTCCCCGCCGTCTGCTCGCAAACCGCTCCCGCATAGCTCATCGCCGATGCCAGGTTGTTGTCGATGATGTACTCCGCCGAAAGGTCGATGCCCTGCGTCGTCTGCGTCGCCTGCGACGCCACATAGTCGATCGTCGCTCCCTTCGCCACCGCTCCCGCCCACTGCGTCTGCGCGTCCGCGCTCGCCTCGCTGCCGTTGAACCCCGGATTCGCTCCGTTGTAGATGATGTTCAGATACTGCGTTCCCGTGGGAGTGCTGGTGCTGCCGAGAGACAGACCGAACAAACTCCGGAAGTTTACAAAGTCCGCAGAATTGATGTCGCTCTGCCCCGCAATCGCGATGGTCTGCCCGCTGCCATCCACCGGCGTACCCGCCGACCACAGCGCCTGCACATCATAGATCGCGGCGAAATCATACGGCGTCACCGCGTACACCGTCTGGCTGCCAGACGTACCCGTGTAGCCGGGCGTCGCCTGGGCATTCGACGCATTCGCTGCGTCCGCTGGCGTCGCCGCAGCATCCACACGGGTCACAACATGCGTCTGATTGTCGCGGCTCAGCAGCGTCGGCACACGCTGTCCCGGCCCGCTCTGCCCCGCCGCACTCTGGCCCGCCGCACTCTGGCCCGGCATAGCCGGAACAGACATCGCCGCGAAGTTGTCCAGCGAAGCAACACCCGCCACCACCGGAGCCAGCGCCGCCGGAATCCGCGGATCGGAAGCGTTCGCCGTGTAGTCCACCCCCTGGATGGAATACGTGTGCATCTCCGTGTGGAACGCCGTCGCAATATCCGCTGCCGTGCCGGAGAACTCCACCAGCGTGCGGCCGGAGTTCACCCGCACCTTGCTGAAGCCATGGCTCTGCAGCCAGCGCACGACCGTGGAAATGTCGCGCTCCGACGGGCCAAACTCCGCACCAAATGCCTGCGGCGTCAGCCACTGGTGGTACGAGGAGGATGTCTTGTCCTGCTGCTGATCGATCAGTTGCTTCAGTGCCGACTCCTGCGCAGGGCTGCGGCGCAATACCAGCAGCACGCGGCTCATCGGCGTAGCGTTCGCAACCGGCCCGCGGTCGAATTCCGCGCGCGCCAGCGGACTCGTATTTCCCGCCAGCGTCGCCAGCCGGGAATCGTCCACCACCTCCACCACACGGGAATTGGCAGGCAACGCCGTCTGCGCGAAAAGTACCGTCGCCAGCGAAGGCGGAAACAGAACGCAGAATGCAATCAGGATGCTTTTGGTCGCGGAATTCATAGTTCGCAATCTCTCTGCCGCATCGGAGCAGCTTGGATGCCGGGGATAATGTGGCTGGAGCGCCTGAGGGCCAATTCAGACTTCGTGTCACGAACGTATGATGCAGGCTACCGCCGGAAGGCTGCCGCACACCTTTCAAGCCCAAAAACACGCAGGTCTCCTGCCCCAGAAGCTATCCTCCACCAGCCCGATTGCAATCAGTGCGCCTTTGCAAGTACGCTGAACCTTGCAACAACAAGCTAGGAGGACGCATCTTCTCCGGAAGACGCAGAGCAAAAACCCTGCACCTGAAAAGCACAGCAACACAAAACGCGGGGGTGGCGAAATGGCAGACGCACCAGGTTTAGGTCCTGGCGGAGCGATCCATGGGGGTTCAAGTCCCCCCTCCCGCACCACAATTCCCTGTTTCCCTGTTCTGTCTTCCTGATCCCTGTTCCCTGTTTTGCTGTTCCCTGTTCCCTGCTTTTCTGTTCCCTGTTCCCAAACCTGAACGACCGGAGCGCACCCCTCATGAGCCACCCTCTCCAAAACACTCCCACCAACCTGAACCTGAGCAATACGCCGGACTACCGCGACAACTATTGCAACAGCGTGCAGATGCGCGTCAGCGTCTGGGACTTCTTTCTCGTCTTCGGAACTATGCATCAGCAGTCGCCGGAAGAGGTGAACATCCAGAACTTCCAGGGCATCTACCTCAGCCCCCAGCAGGCCAAGGCCCTGCTCAACGTGCTCAGCCAGAACGTCACCCAATACGAGCAGACCTTCGGAACCATCGCCCTCGAGCCGCAGTTCGCACCTCCCGGCGGCCCCGTCCACTAAAACCGCTCCCCTGCCCCTGCCCCTGCCCTTGCCCTTGCCCTTGCCCTTGCCGTTGCCCCTGCCGTTGCCCCTGCCGTTGCCCCTCTGGCTGTCATTCCGCAGCGAAGCGGAGGAATCTGCTTGGACTTCCTCTCGCGCCCCGCTCCCTGTCGAAGCCACAAATTCGAGTCGGACAACCGACAACCCACAACCAACACCCCTTCTCTCCCTCCCGGCCACGCCAAAGAAGCGGCCACGGTAAACTGATGCGTGCCTCGGCGTAATCCAATCCCTTCCACCACCGTCCGGCCCGGCAGCTCCCCCATTGCCGCGTGGATGCTTTTCCCTGTCTTCTTCGTCGCCGTCTTCCTGTCCCATCTCAAACTCCTCCGCCTGCCCTACTACTGGGACGAAGCCGGCTATTACATCCCCGCCGCCTACGACTTCTTCCGCACCGGCTCGCTCATCCCCGTCTCCACCCTGAGCAACGCCCACCCGCCTCTGCCGTCCATCCTCCTCGCCGCCTGGTGGCATCTCTCCAGCTTCGTTCCCAGCGGTACGCGCACCTTCATGTGCCTGGTCACGGCCTTCGCCCTGCTCGGCGTCTACCAGTTGGCGCGCTCCCTCGCTCCCGCAGCCGCCCGCGACAAAGTCGCCTTGGCCGTCACCCTGCTCACCTCCATGTATGCCGTCTGGTTCGCGCAGAGCACCCTCGCCCACGCCGACATGTTCGCCGCCGCCTTCTCCCTCTGGGGACTGTT
>JAJZHR010000307.1 GCA_021810815.1 Acidobacteriota bacterium
CCTGATCTTGTTCTTGCCCTTGCCCTTGCCCTTGCCCTTGCCCTTGCTGTTTCCGTTGCCCTTGCTGTTGCTGTTGTTGTCCGTTCTTCTGGTTGTCATTCCGCAGCGAAGCGGAGGAATCTGCTTTTGCCTTTGCCTCTATCCGCACTTAAAGCTTTTGCCTTATCCGCTCTTATCCGTGAAATCCGCGGTTCGATCTGTGTTAAGCCTCCTCCAGAAGCAATTCCCGACGCCTCTCAACTGCCTTCCTGCCCCGCCGATAAAGGAAATGTCGCGCCAACGAAACAGCAGGAGACCCGATGATCGCTCTCACCCGTCTGAACTCGCACCAGATCACCGTCAATTGCGACCTCATTCGCCTCATCGAAGCATCGCCAGACACCATGCTGACCATGGTCTCCGGCGAGAAGATCGTTGTTCTCGAGACCCGCGAAGAAGTAGTCGCAAAGGCGCTCGCATGGCGGGTCGAGCTTCTGCGATCCGCCTTCGGCGACAATCCCACAGCAATCGGAGCCGAAATGGCCGCAAGCTCCCTGGCCGCAGCCAGCGCCTGCGAGGCCGTCCACGCCTCTCGCTTCAGAAGCGAACAAGCCGCATAGGAAGCCAGCAACTCGACTGCCGCAGCATCCAGCAAGCGCCCCAGCGCAGCAGACAGTTCGGAGAGTCTCAATGGACAAGGGCAGCATCGCAGGCATCATCCTCGCCATCGGCGGCATCCTCACCGGCATGATGATCGAGGGCGGCAGCATCGCTCAGCTCACCCAGCCCACCGCCGCCATCATCGTCCTCGGAGGAACCATCGGAGCCGTCATGCTCCAGTTCCCCCTTGAGACCTTCCTCGCCGCATGCAGGCAGGCAGCGCGCGTCTTCATCTCCAAATCCACGGACGGCGAGGCTCTCCTTGCCCAGCTCGTCGGCTTCGCCCACAAGGCGCGCAAAAATGGAATCGTCTCCCTCGACTCCGACCTCGACTCCATCTCCGACCCTTTCCTCAAGCAGGCCCTCATGATGGCCATCGACGGCACCGAGCCCAGCGAGGTCCGCAAAATCATGCAACTGGAGCTGGATAACAAATCGGAACTCGAAGAGAACATCCCCAAGGTCTTCGAGTCCGCCGGCGGATTCTCTCCCACCGTCGGCATCATCGGCGCCGTCCTCGGACTCATCCAGGTCATGCAGCACCTGGCGAACATCGACGAGGTCGGGCGCGGCATCGCCGTCGCCTTCGTCGCCACCATCTACGGCGTCGGCTTCGCCAACCTCATCTGCCTGCCCGCCGCAGGCAAGCTGAAAATTCGCCACCGCGAAGAACAGCTCATCAAGGAGATGATGCTCGAAGGCGTCACCTCCATCATCGAAGGCATGAATCCGCGCATGGTGGAAACCAAGCTGCGCACCTTCCTGGGAGAGCACAAGACCGCCACCAGCGCCGCAAAAGCCGACGTCGCCGAAGCCGCCGCAGAGGCCAGCCAGGCGTCCGCATGACGCCCTCCGCCAGCGCCACAACCTGTTCCATCACTGCGATCCCTGAAGGACGATGGATGTTCCTTTGGAAGCCTGCTGATTCTGCTCTTAGATAGATTCTCAGCCAGTAGAGCGGACAGACAGGAGGTCAGAGCTTGAGCAAAAAGAAGCATCCCGAGCACGTCAACCACGAGCGCTGGCTGGTCTCCTACGCCGACTTCATCACCCTGCTCTTCGCCTTCTTCGTCGTCCTCTTCGCGTCCTCCCAGGCGGACAAGAAGAAGCAGGTCAAGGTGGCGCGCGCCATGCAGTCCGCCTTCAGCGAGATGGGCGTGTTCGACCCGCACAGCAAAACGCCCCCGCTCACGGACAATGGCGGCTCCGGCGCGGACATCGCAGGCAAGCCGAACCCGATAGACCTGGCGACCATGCCCGAGCAATCCTCGCCCCTTGCCACCGGCAGGAATGCGCAGGCAGCAGCGCAGCTTGGGATCAACAGCACGGGGCTGAATGACCGCAACCCCAAAGACCGCAACCCCGATGACCGCAAGCCCAAAGACCGCAAGCCCGATGACCGCAAGCCCGGCTCGAAGCACGCCGCGAAGGCCGTACTCCCTTCCAGGAGCCTGGCCGAACTGGAGCGCGACCTCGATCTGCTCCTCGCCAGGCCCATCGGCAGCCATCAGATCACCGTCCACATCGGCGATGGCGGCCTGGTCATCTCCCTGCGCGAGGCGGGCTTCTTCGACTCCGGATCAGCCAATATCCACAGCGGCGCTTTGCCCATCATCCAGTCCATCGCCGCCGAACTCGTCCCCACGCCCTACGACCTGCGCATCGAGGGACACACCGACAACGCCCCCATCCACACCTCCCAGTTCGACTCCAACTGGGAGCTGTCCACCACGCGCTCGGTTCGCATCGCGCGCATCTTCCTGCAGCAGCCCTCTCTCGATCCGAAGCGCCTCTCCGCCGCAGGCTACGCCGAGTTCCATCCCATCGCCAGCAATGCGACGCAAGCCGGCCGCGCACGCAATCGCCGCGTCGATATCGTAGTTCTCCCGCAAGGCCCGGCGGAGTAGGCCCGCCCCGCAAGCGGAGTCAGCCCGTCCCGTCCGGAACCCCTCTGCCGCGCTATCATGAGCCAGTGTCCATCCAGGCCGATTCCGCGCAAACCAATTCGCAGCAGGCCGAAGATCGCTACTACGCCGCTCTCGACCACCTCGCCCACAGCCGATGGGACGCCGCCATCGCCGGCTTTCGCGCAGCCCTCGACTTGGCGCCCGGCCTCCTCGACGCCATGCACGGCCTCATCCGCGCGCAGCAGGACGCCGGCCAGCTCGACCACGCCATCGCCACCGCCCGCCAGCTCATCGCCCTCGACCCCGACGACGTCCTCGCCCACACCAGCCTCTCCATCCTCTACCAGCGCAAAGGCATGGTCCCAGAGGCCGAAGCCGAATCCGCCAAAGCAAAAATCCTGGGCTGGAAGCACGAACTCATGCACTCCCAATCCAACACCTGACAACTGAGCACTGACAACTCCATGCGCCTCTACATCGCCACCACCAACCCCGGCAAGCTCCGCGACTTCGCCACTGCCGCCTCCGCCCACGGCATCGTGATCGATCCTCTGCCCGACCTCGCCGCGATCCCCGCGCCTCCCGAGGACGAGCCCACCTTCGAGGGCAACGCCCGCTCCAAGGCCCTCTACTACAGCCTCCGCGCCCCCGGTTGCATCGTCCTCGCCGACGACTCCGGCCTCGAAGTCGACGCTCTCCACGGAGCCCCCGGCGTCCGCTCCGCCCGTTACGCCGCAGCCGCTCCCTCCGCCATCGGCCAATCGCAGGACCAGCGCAACAATCAGCGCCTCCTCGACGAACTCCGCTCCGTCCCCGATCCCGCCCGCACCGCCCGCTACCGCTGCGTCCTCGCCGCCGCACGCGACAACCGCATCCTCTTCGCCGCCCACGGAGCCGTCGAAGGCCTTATCCTCGCCGCCCCGCGCGGCACCGGAGGCTTCGGCTACGACCCGCTCTTCTACCTCCCCGGCCTGCGCCAGACCATGGCCGAGATCGACCTCGCCACCAAGCACACCCTCAGCCATCGCGGCCGCGCCCTGGAAGCTCTCCTCCCCGGCCTCGCCGCCAGGGCCTGAATCCGGCGCGCCCCCTGGAAAATCACTCCATCCGCTTCAAGTCCTTCTTCGCATCGGCCAGCGACCCGTCCATGTTCACCGCCACCTGCACCTCGCGCACGGCATCGTTCTTGCGGCCTTCCTTCTCCAGCACCAGACCGTACTTCCAGTGGGCCGTCGCCAGCGGAGGCTCCAGCCCCTCGGCCGGCTGCTTCAAATAATCGCCCAGATAAGCCTCCGCGCGCGCTATCTGAGCTCCCACATTCCCTGTCAGAATCAGGCTCGCCGCCTTGTACTCCGGGCTCAAATCATCCGGAACCCCAGCCCGCGCCCGCTTCAGCTCAGCGTCCAGATCGCTCCATCTGCCCTGCGACGTGTAGACCTCCGCCAGCACCTGGTACGCGGCGATCCGCGTCGCATCCACCGCTTCCGCCTTCTTCGCTTCCTGCTCCGCCAGCGCCAGCTTCGCGCCTCCCTCATCGAAGTACGCCGCCGCAAGCCCCGCATGAGCGCGATAGCTGCCCGGAAGCGCCGCCACCGCCTGTTTCCACACCGCCT
>JAJZHR010000308.1 GCA_021810815.1 Acidobacteriota bacterium
CTCCAGCTCCTCCGCCGCCATCCCGGCCGGAGGCAGCCTTCAACTCACCGCATCCGTCGCCTCAACCACCACCGGCGCTCCCACAGGCTCCGTCGCCTTCTACGATGGAGCGTCCCCGCTCGGCTCTGCCGCGCTCTCTGCCATCGGCGCGTCTGCATCCGCGGCCTCGCTCACCGTCAGCTTCCCATCCGCTGGAAACCACTCCCTCGCCGCCACCTATCCCGGCGACGCCAACTTCACCGCCTCCAGCTCCACCTTGCCCCTGCAAAGCATCGCTCCGCCCGCCTACAAGCTGTCCGCGAGCCCCGCATCCCTCGCCCTTCGACAGGGAGCGGCAGGCAGCCTCGTCCTCACAGCAACTCCTTCCGGAGGCTACCAAGGCACCGTCGCATTCTCCTGCTCCGGTCTTCCCGCGAATTCCACCTGCGCCTTTTCCCCTGCCGCCGTCTCTCTCGATGGCAGCAACGCCCCCGCGTCCGCCCATCTAACCATCCAGACCATCTCCCCCAACGGCGCGACCGGCGCATTGCGCCCCGGGAATCCCCACGGCACAGCACTAGCCCTGATCTTCTGGGCGCCCGGCAGCATCCTGTCTCTGTTGATTGGCTGGAATCCCATCTTTGGCTGGAATCGGCGCATGTTTGGCTGGAATCGGCGGCGCATAGCACCCGCACTGCGACTTCTGCTGCTCTTCACGCTCATGCTCGGCCTGGCAGGATGCGGCGGAAAACCCTTCCAGCCCACCCCAACCGGAACCACCCAGGTCACCATCGCCGCCACCGGCGCAAACGCCAGCGAAAGCATCCAGGTCAGCCTGACCGTCACAAATTAGCGGTCAGCGGTCGTGGAAACCAAGTGGTGGGCGAGGCAGGGCTCGAACCGCAACTCCTCCTATATCCAAATGAGTATAATTGCAAAATGAAGCCTGTCCGATTCCTTGGCGACTCTCTCGAACGATTGCGCGAGTTTCCAGATGACGCCAGGCAGGACACGGGCTACCAGTTGGAGCAGGTGCAACGTGGCGAGCGGCCGGACGACTGCAAGCCCATGCCCAGCATCGGAAAAGGTGTGGAAGAGATTCGCGTGAGGGACGACTCCGGCATTTATCGAGTCGTTTATACCGCTCGTGTTGCCAATGCCGTCTACGTGCTGCATGCCTTCCAGAAGAAGTCGCGGGCCACAGCAAAGCGGGACATCGACCTTGCCAGAGAACGCTTCACGAAACAATTCGCATCAGCCGGGAGGGAACGGAAATGAGCCGGGAAAATGAGTACGCCAGCGTCTGGGACGCCATCGCCGATACCCCCGAACAGGCAGCCAACCTGCGTGCCCGGGCCGACCTGATGCGGAAGATCGCAGAAATCCTGAAGAAGAGCCAATGGACGCAAACCGAAGCGGCCCAGCGCTGCGGCGTAACCCAGCCGCGCATCAATGACCTTCTGCGAGGCCGCGTCTCCCGCTTCTCGATCGATGCGCTGGTAAATATCGCAACCCGGCTCGGCCACCGCGTCAGGGTGGAGGTCGAAGCCGCCTGATCGGCGATTCCCTGATGCACGATTCCCTGAAACAAGATCCCAAGATCCACTGGTGGGCGAGGCAGGGCTCGAACCTGCAACCACCGGCTTAGAAGGCCGGTGCTCTATCCAATTGAGCTACTCGCCCATATTCCCGAACGGCTCATGCTCATTCTATCTCTGTCGCCGCGACGCACGCGCCGCCGCTCACAACTCCAGCAGCAGCTCCACCACCGCCGCCAGAGCTTCGCTCCAGCGGGCGTATGCCAGCTTCTCCGCGCTGCCAACTCCGTACACATACACCGTCACCGCGTGGCCCGCGCTCGTCGTCTCGCCGGAAGCGACCATGCACCGCCGCAGCACAAACTCCGCCGTCGCATCTTCCACCTCCAGCGACGCCGTTCCCTTCGCCAGATTCCGCAACAGCTCCAGATGCAGCTCCAGCGACGCGAACGCCTCCGGGTCGCGCACCACCGTGTCGATATACGATCCAAAACCGTACGCCGCGTCCTCAGCGGGGTCATCCAGATCCAGCAGATCCGCGCAAGCCGCCAGGTCGCTCGCATCCAGCGGCCACACATCGCACTTCGCAGTCGCAATATTCGACCCCGCCCCGTTCAGCGCCAGCAGAGCCCGCCCCAGCGCCGGATGCTCCACCGCCTCCGGAATCCCACCAATCCCTTCAGGGTTCGACCGCAGATCGATATAGCTCAGCCGCCCGCTCTCATCCGTCCACGGAACAAACAGCACCGGAGACGCTCCCTCCATCTCCACCGACCAGTCGCTATACATAGGTGGTCCCCTCTTCGCTCGTCGCGACTGCCGCCGCCGCTGGCAGGGTCAGCAGAAAAGCCCGCAGCGTCTTCTCCGCCCAATACCCGTCGTCCTCTTGCGCCGCATCCGGCGTCGCCAGAAAGGCGCAGTGCCCCCCGTGCTCCATCTCCACGAACGCAACATTGGGATTCGCCTTCAACTGCTCCCGGCTCTCCTGCGTCAGCCGCACGAACGGATCATCGTTCGCGTGCAGCACCAGCGTCGGAACCGAAATCCTGTCCAGCACCCGCGCCGCCGCCACGCGATAGTAATAGTCCGCCGCTCCCTCGAACCCCTCGTAGAACGCCGTAATGCGGTCGTCGAATTCGCGCAGCGTGCGTATCCCCTGCAGGCGCTCCGTCGAATAAATCGCTGGAAACAGCTCCGCCTTCCGCCGGAACCGCCGATACATCCCCCGCAGAAAATGCTTCTCGTACACACGATTCATCGGCAGGTGAAGAGCATCAGCCGACGGCCCCAGGTCCAGCGCCGGCGACACCCCGACCACCGCCCGCAACTGCGGAAAACTCTCCGGCGTCGACTCCCCGGCCAGCTTCAGCACCAGGTTCCCGCCCATCGAATACCCCACCAGCCCCACCGACTCCAAACCCCGCGCCGCCACAAAATATCGCGCCACCGCCAGCACATCCCCCGAGAGCCCGGAGTGATAGAGCGTTGGCGTATACGCCGCCATCTCCGCAACCGCACCCTTTCCTCCGCCCGGCCCTTCGCCCTCTCCCGTCGCGCTCAACTCGCCCGGCAGCGTCCCCCCGGTCCAGCTCCCGCAGTTGCGCATGTTCATCCGCACAAGATTGCAGCCAGCGCTCCACAGCTTGTTCGAGTTCCCCACAATGTATTGCGAGTTGGACGACCCCTCCAGCCCATGCACCAGCACCACCGTCAGCCGCTCTCTCCGAACTTCTTCCGGCTGCCAGTGGCAATGGCAAAGCACGCGGCTCGCCGCAGGCCGCTCCGGCGTCGCCGCCGCCACCTCCACCAGCACCGCCTCCGCCTCCGGCAGCGCATTCCTCCGCCGCAGATAATTCCCCGCGATGGTCTGCAGATGCCCATTGCTCAGAAAGCGGCGCGGCTCAAAGGCCCGCATCCATTCGCCCGGATCAGGCCCGGTCCACGGCATGTCTTCAAGCAGCGGCTTCATCACCCAAAGCACCCTTCTGAGAGCCTGCCGCCCGCCGCCCTTTTCAGGGCAGACTCCGCCCGCTGAGGCCCATCCGGAGCCTCCTCATGCTTGAGCTGGAAAAATTGCTTCGCCCTGGCATCTGCCGGACTGTAGCCAAGCTTCCAACGCCCGCAGGCCCACCCGGAGGTGCCTGCGCAGAGGCCGCTGAGAGGCGAAATTGTCTTCCTGGAAGCCACAGAGCTTGAGTGTAGCAAGCCGCAGACCACAAGATGCAGACCGCAAGAGCTTGAATGCGTGGAGCGAGCCGCAGGCCGCAACAAAGCCGCCGGGCAACGCGAGGGGGGAAATTGGGGCGGCTAGAGGGTTTCGAACCCTCGACATCCGGTGCCACAGACCGGCGTTCTGCCACTGAACTATAGCCGCCGTACTGGGTTATTGTAGCATTCAGCAGCGGATCGCCCGGCCCCGCATCCGAATCCGCATCCGAATCCCCAGCCGAATCCCCAGCCGAATCCCGGTCGAATCCCCTGCCGCATCCCAGCCGCATTCCGAATCGCATTCCGAATCGCGCACTCCGCTCCCGCATCCTAATACAGCAAGACGCTCCACCGATGCAGCAGCTCTTCTACAAATACATACAGCAGGTGTTCTACAAATACAGCAGTCAGATCGGAA
>JAJZHR010000309.1 GCA_021810815.1 Acidobacteriota bacterium
CCCCCTGCCAGCGTCTAATCATAAGCCCGCACTTCTATGCCGCAGCGCAGAACGCGCCTATCCTGTATACAGGCCCGCGTAAGCACGCCCGCTGCAAGCCGACGCGCACCTGCTTTCTCTCTCATGAGTCTCTTTCAACATCCCGCCAGATTCGCGACGCAGCCTACCCCTCGCCCGGTGAACACCGCCGTGGCTCAGGCGCTGATGCCGCTCTGCGACTTGCTGCTGAATGCTCTCGCTCTCTGCACCCTGCTGCTCACTGTCTGCGCGACCAGCGCCAACGCCCAGGCTCCAGCTGCCGCCACACCTCCGCCAGCCCCGGCAACCAACGCCAGCGCCCCTGCCCCGGCAGCCCCAACCATCATCCCAACCCGGCTCGCCACCACGATCACAGAGATTCCCCTCTCCACCATCACCAAAGCTACTGCGGCAGGCAATACCACCAACTCCGCACCGGCAGCTGAAGCCACCCCCCCGACGACGGCTGCAACCGCCATCACGCCAGTCCCTCTCACCACCACAACGAAGACCATCGCCTTCCCCGCCCCCAGCCCTATGAAATTCGCGCCCGGCATTGACGCCAGCGCAAAAGGAGCATTCACGGCCAAGCCCGTGCCCGCCAGGCGCTCTCTGGAAGCCGAGAACCAGTACATCGCCGGAGCCCGCGCCATGGACAAAGACGACCCTGCAGAAGCAGCCAAAGACTTCGCCAAAGCCGTCCGCCTCGACCCCAGCCGCAACTCCTACGCCATCGCTCTCGGCATCGCCGTCGAACATCACGTCAATCAACTGGTGCAGCAGGCCACGGACGCTACCCGCAATGGCGATGCAGCGCAGGCCACCAGGCTGCTGAAGCAGGCGCGCACCATCGACCCGAATAACCCTATGGTGCAGGAGCACCTCGCCAGCCTCCCCCTGCCCATCGCAACCGGCGTCGCTCCTCAGGCCGCGCAGCCTGCTGGCGCCGCCCCTCATCCGCTGCAAGCGGCGCAGCCAACCCTCCAGATCGAGCCCACCCCCGCCGGCCTGGACCCCTCCGAGGAGTCGGGAACCGTTCAGGGCGCACCTCCGCCGCTCGCCGGCCCCATCGAGCTGGACTTCAGGCCCACCCCCCAGAGCTTCCATTTCCGCTCCGATGTGCAGGACCTCCTGCGGCGCGTCTACTCCGCCTACGGCATCACGGCTACCTTCTCCTCTTCGGTTCAGCCGCAAAGCGTCCGCCTCGACCTGGACAACGCTACCTGGCAGCAGGCGCTGACCGTCGTCCAGATGCTCACCGATACCTTCGCCGTTCCTCTCACCCCCAAATCCGTGCTCGTCGTGAAGGAAACGCAGCAGAATCGAACGGAATACGAGCGCCTTGCGGAGGAAACCGTCTTCCTTCCAGCGCTCAACGCAGAACAGATGAGCGACATGGGCAACCTCGTCCGCCTGCTCTTCGGCGTCAAGCAGGCGACCGTGCAGTCCACAGGCGAGTCGCTCGCCATCCGAGCCCCCGCAGCCACACTCCGCGCCATCAACTACACGCTCAACGATCTGCTCGATGGCGGCGGAGAACTCCTTCTGGAGATGCACCTCTACGAGGTGGACCGCTCGCGCACCCTCAACGTCGGCCCCACGCTGCCGCAGACCAGCAGCGTCTTCAACGTGGAGAGCGAGGCGCAAGGCATCCTGAACTCCAACCAGAGCCTGATCGCGCAACTGATCGCCAGCGGCGCCATCACTCCCGGCAACGTCCTGGAAGAGATCGCAGCCCTCATCGCCGCCGGTGCCTGCGGATCCTCTGTCCTCTGCCAGCCGTTCGCCACCTTCGGCAAGGGCCTCACCGCAACCGGCCTCGGCTTCCAGGGAGCTGGCTTCTCCCTGGCGCTTAACTCCAGCGCCGTGCGCGCCATCGATCAGGTGCAGTTGCGCGTCAGCGACCACCAGACCGCGAACTTCCGCAATGGCACCAAATACCCCATTGTCACTTCGACCGCCAGCTACGGCCCCATCGCAGGCAGCGGAACCACCAGCGGCCTGCTGGCATCGCTTGGCCTGTCGCAGCAGCAGTTGAGCGCCCTCGGTCTGGGTGCCGGTGCCAACCTCTCCGCACTGGAGCCAGCACCCTATCCCATGGTGCAGTACGAGGACCTCGGCCTCACCCTGAAGGCAACCCCGATCATCCAGAGGAGCGGAGACATCAGCCTCCACCTGGAAATGCAACTCGAGGCGCTCACCGGGGCCTCGCTGGACGGCAACCCCATCCTCAGCAGCCGTCAGGTGACCTCCGATATCACGGTGAGAGAGGGCACCAGCGCCGTCCTGATGAGCGCCGTCTCCAAGAGCGAATCCAACGCTCTCAGCGGCCTTCCCTTCCTCAGCGAACTGCCCGGCTTCTTTGACACCGCCACCACCAATCAAAATAACCAGGTGGATCAGCAGGAGCTGGTCATGGTGATCACGCCGCATATCGTCCGACGCCGCAAGGACGAGCTGGCCAGCCCCATGGTCGTGCTCCCCATGCACGCCATCCCCTCTCTGTAGCCGCCGCTGGCATCGCATCCCCGGAAACAGAAAGGGGCGCGGATCGCTCCGCGCCCCTTCTCATCAAGCTCGCCTCTGGTTGAAGCGACTGGCTTATTTTGCTGCTGGTGCGGTTGCGCCAGTGGCCGGGGCGTTGGATGCTCCCGTGCTGACACCGTCCTGCACTGCCTGGAAGCTGATGATGGTCTTCAGCGTCTCATAGGGAATGCTGGTCATAGGCAGCGGCCTTCCGTTCACAAACAGCGTCGGCGTGGAGTTCACATTCAGCTCCTCGGCCAGCTTGATGGAAGCATCCACCTTGGCCTTGGTCTCCGGCGTGGCGGCGCAGGTGGCAACCTGTGCCGGATCCAGGCCAGCGGCTGTCACAGCAGCGCCCAGTGTCTGGTCGGTCGTCTCTGGCGTCGTCAGTGCGTCCTGCTTGTCAAACACGGCCTGGGCATATTTGAAGAAGGCGTCGTTGCTCTTCGCCTCTACGCAATAGCCGTAGGCCGCTGCCTTGAAGGCGGATGGGTGAACGTCCACCAGGGGAAAGCTCTGGTAAACGATGCGCGCTCCCGGAAAGTCCTGCGCCAGCTTGTCCATCGTCGGCTGAGCGTCCTTGCAGTGGGGGCATTGCAGATCGCTGAATTCCACCAGCAACAGGTTCTTGCTCGCGGCTCCGCGCGCTGCTCCATCTGCGCTGGCCTCCAGCGTCTGGCGAGCGGCGGCGAAAGGTGTCGCTCCGAAATCGATCACAGCGTCCGCAATGGCGTGCTTTCCATCGGGTGTCACAAAAAACTGCGTCCCGCTGGTCTTGTTCGCCACGCCCTTCTGAGCTACAAACACCACAATCTTGGTCACACCCGGCGCAGCCGTCTTCTGGATCGCAGCCACCTGCCAGATGCGGGCCGGGTCGTATCCCCACAACTGGGTGAGGAAGGCATTCACCGTCGCGACCGAAACCGCATCCGAGGTGAAGAGCTTCGGGTTCGGCGGCGGAAAGGGCGAAAGATTCGCAAGCTGGGCAGGCGGAGCGGACGCTGTGGAAGCCGTTGGCGCTGCGGCCGGAGTTGGTGTCTGGGCCGCCGCTGCCTGGGCAAGAGCCAGCGGAGACGAGATCGAGAGCGCGAGCACGGCCAACGAACCGGCCACTGCGGAGACTTTGGACTTCAGTTTCATGCGATCAAATTCCTTCCGGCGCAGCACTGGAGAGTGCGCCATTTTCAATCTCCCAATTAGACCATCTCTTGCAAAATCCTGCCTCCCCGCCGCCCCGCAAACCCCTCATCAGGAGTTCCTCGCATCAGAAGCTCCCAGACGTCTGCTGCCCGCCTGCCAGCCGAATCCGCTCCTGCTCCCGGCCAACCGCATTGCGCCTTCCCAGCAGCAGATCCTGCAACGTCACGCTGCCGCAGATCTTTTCTGTGCCCCGATCCACAATCGGCAGAATACTGATGCCAGAGGTGGCCATCTGTTCGGCCGCGTCCCTGGACGTTCCATCGGAGTAGGCGAACACCTTGGGCGTAGCGCTGGACCAGCCGCTTTCCAGCTCGGGGATAGAACCGGACATGATGTCGCGGAT
>JAJZHR010000310.1 GCA_021810815.1 Acidobacteriota bacterium
CGTCGCCGCGGTAGTAGAGGGAGAAGCGGAGATGGTCGCCGTTGTCATCGTGGGCGAGCCAGCGGGCGGTGATGGCGGTCTTGTCCACCAGGGCGGGCAACGGAGCGGCAGTCTCATCCTGCTGGGGAAAGTTGAACAGGTTGCTCTGCGGTGGAGTGGAGAAGCTGATGGTGGTGGTGGCGCGTGCATTCTGCTGCATGTTCTGCACGACGCGGGCCCCGGTGCGCACCACAATCTCATCCACGGCCGGAGCGATGTTCTTTGTCAGGTAATTGAGCGAGACAGACTCCAGCGCCGGCGCGGGGCTGGAGCTGCCTTTGCGGCGGTCGGTCGTCTGGAAGACGGCCTTCCATTGCGCAAAGCGAGCGGCGGGGAGGTTGAGCGGGGCTCCGTTCTTCCAGTCGCCGCCGGGGCTCACCCTGGTCCAGTCGCTCCATGCGCCTGCGGGGTTCTCCACATTGCCGCTGCGGGCGTAGAAGTCGATGGCGGAGGGGTTGTCCGCGCGAATCTCCATGCGTCCCCACTGAGAGAAGGCCTGGGCATCGAAGACCTGGCTGGTGTAGGTCGCATCCTTCGCCGTCTCGTCGGCCAGCAGCCAGAGTTTGCCGGTGTTGCTGGTGGCGATCAGGAGGCCAGCTCTGGCGGGGGCGAAGGCCATCGCCTGGTTCGCATCCAGGTGGGCGAGATCGGTGAAGCGGCCTGTTTCGGTGGTGTCGATGGAGTAGATGCGACCCTTGTTTCCAGTGGCTGCGAGCAGCTTGCCGCCGCGCATGGTGAGGGCGTACACAACATCGTCCGGCAGCGTCACGAGCTTCTGCGGCGTTCCGTCGGGAGCGATGCGGTCAATGTCCGAGCCTTCCGGAACGAGAGCGTTCGCATTGGCAGCGTTGGCCGAGCCCGGCGCAAGAATGGTGATGGTCGCCGTCGCGGAGGCGTTTCCCTGGACGGGCAGCGGCGGCAGGCTGGGGGCGGACTTGCCGCCAACGGCAGCGGCGTACAGGTTGCCAGCGCCGTCGAGAGCGAGGGCTGTGATCTCCCGCTTGGGAGCGGAGTACACGGCGAACGGCTTGCCGTCGCGGCCGATGCGGTAGATGACGCCGCTGCCGTCGGAGCCGGCGTAGAGGGTTCCATCAGGAGCCAGCAGAAGGCTGCGGATGTGCTGGTCCTGGGACTTGAAGTAGAGCATGGGCTTGGCCGCAGGCTGGGCTGTGTTCACCTTGTAGATTGCGGCCGGCGCGCCGGTGGCGATGTAGAGCGTTTTGCTGGAGGGATCGAAGGCGAGGGACCAGATATATTTCGGTTTTTCCGCGGTCTGAGAGGCGTCGAAGAGCACGTTCTGCTTCGCGCCTGCGCCCGGCTGGACGGTTTTTGCTTCCGGTGCATTGGCTGCGACGAGATAGACCTTCCCGTCCGGCGAGGTCGCGGCGTAGATGCTGCCGCCGGGAGCGACCAGGAGGGCCTGGACAGACATTTCCTTGAATTCGGCGAGCTTGGTGGTCTTGCCATCCTGCGCAACTCTCAAGACAGAGGAGGGCGTGCCGCTGGTGGAGCCTGTGCCGACAATGGCGTCTCCATTGGCATCCGATGCGAGCGACCAGGCGTAGGTGCTGGCAAGGGTGGAGACGAGGGTCGTGGCCGGAGCAGGCTCCAGGCGGCCATCGCTTCGGAGGGCAACCCCATTGGTCGTTCCCTTTTGGAGATCGGCGTAGCTGGACTGCGTCCAGAGCCGGGTGCCCTGCGCCTGCGAAACTGCGGCTACGGATAGGCAGAGAGAGAGAAGAAGAGGCTTATTCATGCTGATGTTGAGTGTAGCTGAGTGGCGGCGCGCGGTGGCTACGGTTTGGGACATTGCGGGAGACGCGGGAGGCAGGGAGCAAAGGGCAAGGGCACGGCTGATGCCGTGCCCTTGAGTCGATGCTTCGGCGATGCGGCTTAGTTCGCCAGAACGGCGCGGTAGCGGACCTTGTTTTTCTTCACTTTTTGAATGGCTTCGTTGGCTTTGGCCATGGGGAAGCGTTCGGTCATGGCCTTGATGTTGTGGCGAGCTGCGACGTCGAGCATTTCGTGCAGATCCTGCGGGCTGCCGGTTGGGCTTCCAGCAATCGACCTTTGCCCGACGATGAGCGGGAACACGGGCAGGCTGATGGGAGCTGGCGGCACGCCGACGAAGACCAGAGTGCCCTTGGGGCGCAGAGCGTTGACGTATCCTGCCCAATCCTGCTCCGCGTTCACGGTGGAGAGAATGAAGTCGTAGCCGCCCGCGACCTTCTTCAGGGCACCGGTGTCGCGGGTGTTGACGAAATGATGGGCACCGAGCGAGCGGGCCTCAGCTTCCTTGTCCACCGAGGTGGAGAAGGCGGTGACTTCCGCTCCAAATGCGCGCGCGAACTGGAGCGCCATGTGTCCCAGGCCGCCGATGCCGATGACGCCGACCCGCGATGCTGGATTGACGCCGTGATTGCGGAGAGGAGCGTAGACGGTGATGCCGCCGCAGAGCAGGGGAGCGACGTTCTCGCTCTCGAGCGAGTCTGGCACGGGGATGGCGAACTTGGCATTGACGCGGACAGCATCGGCGTAGCCGCCGTTGCGGCCGACGCATGTGCCCTGATTCTTGGCGCAGAGATGCTCTTCGCCCTGGCGGCACCATTCGCAGACGCCGCAGGAGTCGGATTGCCAGCCAATGCCGACGCGCTGGCCGAGCTGGCGATCTGTCACATTGGAGCCGACGGCAGAGACGGTTCCCACAATCTCATGGCCGGGGATGAAAGGGAACTGGCTGATGCCCCAGTCGTGGTCAATCAGGTGCAGATCGCTGTGGCAGACGCCGCAGTGGGTGATCTTGACTTCGACCTCGTTCGGCATCAGATCGCCTGGATCGTATTTATAAGAGAGAAGTTGCGCGCCAGCAGCGTGCGCCGCAAGACCGTGGATTTGAGACATTGTTTTTGGACCCCTCGCAGGTTGGTGCTCAAGCGCCTGGACGCTGATCTTATGGTACAGGAGAGCAGGGGATGGTTTGGAGGCCGCTCGCGCGCATGCAGGCAGCCACGTTGCAAGGGCTGGCATCTTGCAGAGCGGGCATCTTGCAGCCAAAGGGCTAGCCGAGGATTCGTCGGTGCCCCCGCTATACTGAATCCCGACTGTGGTTTTGCTCTAAGTCCAAAGCGGGAAGACGAGCGAGGAAACATGCTGGCAGCACTGCGGTTTTTGTGGAGCGCGACGGCCGGGCACAGACTGCGTCCCTGGCGCAGCGAATATATGAAGTGGCGCATTGAGACCTACTCCGGCATGAAGGCTGAGAGCATCGGCCTGCGCGAGTTTGCGTTGTTCCTGTGGAAGGAAAAATTCAGGCTGCTCAGCTTTCTTCGCTGGACAGGGGAGATGCGCGGCTATGCGCTGGCAAGCTCTGCCCTCCACACGCCAGCATCCGGCCGATTGGGGGAATGAGGCGCATGCTCTCTCGCAGAAAGTTCATGTCATGCGGAGCTGGAGCGGCGGCCTCGGCGCTGCTGGGAGGGTGCGCCCACACAGGCGGCATCTCTTCGCCGCGCCGCTCTTCGGTCCCGATGCCGCCGGGCCTGGAGACGACAGGAGAGCAGTCGTTGAAGGCTCACGCAGCGCGCGCCGGGCTGCTGTACGGCTGCGCTGTCGCGCCGAAGCTGCTCTCCAGCGATGCGGCGTATACCCAGACCATCCTGGACCAGTGCGACATTCTGGTGGCGGAGAATGCGATGAAGTGGGCGGCGCTGCGCCCTGCGTTCGGCCAGTTCAATTTCGACCAGGCGGACGCTCTGCTTCGCTTCGCAGAGCAGCACCAGATGAAGCTGCGGGGGCACAATCTGCTGTGGCATGAGGCGCTGCCGAAGTGGTTCGCGGCAGAGGTGAACAGGAGCAACGCGCGTCAGGTGCTGGTGGAGCACATCCAGAGCGTGGCGGGACGGTATGCCGGGCGCATGCACTCGTGGGACGTGGTGAACGAAGTGGTATGGATGAAGGACGGGCGGCCGGATGGGCTGCGCACGTCTCCGTGGCTGGAATTGATTGGGGATGACTACATCGAGCTGGCAT
>JAJZHR010000311.1 GCA_021810815.1 Acidobacteriota bacterium
CCTGCGGGCCACATCGTGGCGGGCAGGGATGGAGAGGAAGGCTCGCGTGTCGTCATTGAAGCCGACGGTGTTGTAGAAGCCCGCCGTCTCCGTTGCGAGTTCGCGGAAGCGCATCATGCCCTCGGGGCTGTCAAGGAACCACCAGGGCGGGCCGAGGCGCAGGCAGGGGTAGTGTCCGGCGAGAGGAGCAAGCTCCCGGCTGAACGTGGACTCGTCCAGAGTGAAGAGGATGACCGTGAGCGAGGCCTCGTTGCCGAAGCGGCTCAGCATGGGGCGCAGAGCGTTCACATAGTCGGTCGGAGCAGGAATGTCCGCACCCATGTCGCGGCCGAACTTCTGGAACACCTGCTCATTGTGGTTGCGCACGGAGCCGGGATGGATCTGCATGACCATTCCGTCGGCGAGGCTCATGCGCGCCATCTCCGTCAGCATCTGGGCGCGGAACAGCTCGCGGTCGGCAGGTTCGCTCCTGCCTGTCAGCACGCGCTTGAAGAGATTGCCCGCTTCCGTCGCGCTGAGGTCGGCGGTGGCAGCCGTCGGATGCCCGTGGTCGGTCGCCTTCGCTCCCATTTTGATGAAGAAGGCGCGCCGCATCTCCAGAGCGTTCAGGTAGCCCTTCCATTCGCCGGTGTCCTCGCCGGTGATCTCCCCCAGTCTGGCCACATTCTCGACGAAGCCCTTGAAGTCGGGATCGACGACAGCATCCGGACGGAAGGTGGGGATGACGCGTCCTTTCCAGCCGGAGTCGCGAATCTTCTGGTGCTGCTCCAGATTGTCGAGGGCGGAATCCGTGGTCGCCAGCACTTCGAGGTTGAAGCTCTTGAACAGGGCGCGCGGGCGGAATTCCGGAGTGGCAAGTTTGGCGCTGATGGTGTCGAAATACTCGTCGGCAGTCTCGGCGGAGAGGCGCTTCTTCAGGCCGAAGGACTCCTGGAAGGCATAGTCGAGCCAAAGGCGGGTCGGGGTTCCGCGGAACAGGTAGTAGTTCTCCGCGAAGAGCCTCCATGCGGCGCGCGGGTCCTCCAGCTTGCCCTGCCCGACGCCCACGCGCTCCATCGCGATGCCCTGGCTGTAGAGCATCCGGTAGATGTAGTGGTCTGGCACCAGGAACAGCGTCGCGGGGTCTGGGAACGGCCCGTCCTCGGCGAACCAGCGGGGATCGGTGTGTCCGTGGGGGCTGAGGATCGGTAGGTCGCGCACGGTTTCATAGAGCTTCCGAGCGACGGATCGCGCAGAGGGATCTGATGGGAAAAGCCTGTCCTGATGAAGCATCTCGTGGGGGAGCATCTCGTGGGCCGATTCAGGGAGCATTCGTCTCAATCCTTTCGCAGGCGCAGTGGCTTCTGGAAATCGCGTCGCCGGTCTGCAATTGTCTCGTGTAGTTGTCGTCGCCTTGCGGCGCTGATTGCTGGCAGTTGGAACCGTATACTATTTTTCGACTGTGCGGGCAGTGCCGGAGTCCTCCGGAGAGGGTGTTTTTTCGCTGGTGGATTTAAACATCACTGGCCGGACCAATTTCTTCACCCTGATAGAAGTAACATATCCGCATGGGTCTTTACTTCAGCATCGGCTCCGAAACCACCGAACTCACCCCCGAACAGATCCGCGACGGCCTGTACACCGCTCTGGACAAGCTGGGGCAGCGCGGCAAAGTGCTGGCCATTCCGCCGGATTTCACCCGTTTCCACTCCAGATCGGGCGAGCTCACCCGCTATGCCTGGCAGTACTACGGCGACCGCATGACCGATGTGCTGCCCGCGCTGGGCACGCACACGCCGATGAAGCCCGATCAGATCACGACCATGTTCGGCGAGATGCCGCACACGCTCTTCCGCCCTCACAACTGGCGGACGGACGTGGTGACCGTCGGCGAGGTTCCGGCGGAGTTCATCCGCCAGCAATCCGAGGGCAAGCTGGACTTCACCTGGCCGGCGCAGGTGAACAAGCTGCTGCGGGACGGGGGCTTCGACCTGATTCTGTCCATTGGACAGGTCGTACCGCACGAAGTGATCGGCATGGCCAATTACAACAAGAACGTCTTTGTGGGGACCGGCGGCCACCTGGGGATTCATCGCAGCCACTTCCTCGGCGCAGTCTACGGGATGGAGCGCATCATGGGACGCGCGGACAATCCCGTCCGGCGCGTGCTGAACTACGCCTCCGACCACTTCGCGCAGAACCTGCCCATCGTCTACGCGCAGACCGTGATCGCGAAGAACGAGAGCGGAGAGCTGGTGATGCGCGGGCTCTACATCGGCGACGATGTGGAGTGCTTTGAGAAGGCCGCGGCGCTGAGCCTGCGCGTGAACTTCAAGATGCTCGACCGCCAGATCAAGAAGGCGATCGTCTACCTGGACCCGCACGAGTTCAAGAGCACGTGGCTGGGCAACAAGGCGATCTACAGGACGCGCATGGCGCTGGCGGACGACGCCGACCTGATCGTGCTTGCGCCTGCGGTGGAGGAGTTCGGCGAAGACCCCGGCATCGACAAGCTGATCCGCGAGTACGGCTACTACGGCACGCCGGCCACGCTGGACGCGGTGAAGCGGGACCCGAACCTGGCGGCGAATCTGAGCGCGGCGGCGCACCTGATCCACGGGTCGTCCGAGGGGCGGTTCAAGATCACCTACTGCCCGGGCCACCTGTCGAAAGAGGAGATCGAGAAGGCGGGCTTCCAGTACGGCGACCTGAAGACGATGCTGGCCCGCTACAACCCGGAGAAGCTGGCCGACGGCTACAACATGGTGGATGGAGAAGAGGTGTTCTACATCTCCAACCCGGGGCTTGGGCTGTGGGCGTACAAGGGGCGGTTCGACGCGTCGTAGCGAAGAGCATCCTTACAGGAGTAAGAGCGGCGATGCCTTTTGGGCAACATGGGAGCCGCCTGGAGGCGGGACTTCGCTAAGCTCAAAACTTCCACGCTCCCCAAGGCCAAACCACGCAGAAGCCATAAGCCAGCAATGCACCGCATGCGCGCATAACAGCCTGTGGCGAAAGTCGAAATTGGAGAGAATCAAGCCCTCAAGGGCTAAAGCCCCATTGATTCCTGAGCCTTTACGGCACGGCTGAAGCCGTGCCCCTTCAAAACGAGACTTCCGCCACAGGCTGCTAACATACACCTCAAACTCTTCATCGCCCATCAAATCACTCCGCTGGCAGCAGCGGAACAACAGTGTCCACATCCACAAAGACGGTGAGCGGAGTTCCAGCGTTCAGAACAACGTCCTGTCCATGCAGCAGCAGAAAAAACGGAGAGACTGGCCAGAAGATCCCCGCAGCCAGTCCGGTTGCCACGGCAGTGCGTTTGCCATGGCCTTGTCCCTTTTGACTTTCCGTGCCTACCAGTCGAACCTTGACGCCGTGCCGCAGACGAAGGAATTCGATGTTGACAACAAGGGCGCCTGCGCGTCCAAGATGCCCTTTCCTCTTCGCCGCCGTGACGATTCCCTCAGCATCGGTGTTATCCGGCACGAGAACGACGCCGTTCACGCTCGTATCGCCAACCGTGCGAAAATGCACGGGCTCTCCCACCTTTGCGGTGTGCGAGGAGATCCTTTCCGCGAGCTGGAGGTGGATATTCGTGTCACGAGGAAGTGTGGCTGTTTTCTCTGCCTTTGGCGCTGTCGGCGTTGGCGCAGTCGCCTCCACAGGCTGCTTCACATCCACGACACTCTGGGCTTGAGCCGCGAGCGAAAGACAGACGAGCAGGGCACAGCTCAACCAATGGACCTTGCGCACGAACCACACTCCTGTGAATTGCGGAAGTCTACCACGGCATTGCCCAAAGATCTCCATCCTTTGCCGGACATCGTTATTGGCAGCTTTGAAACTGGCGCCACTTTCTTCCGCGGCGGCCGGCGAAGAGCTTGTTGAGGGGGATGAGCTTCGGGTTGGATGGCTGGCTGGGTTGGAAACCCACGTCTCAGAAGCGAGACGTGGGGCACCCGGATTGGTGGCTGATGAGCTGGATTGGTGGCTGGTGGTCGGACTGTGTGGGTGCGTGAGAGAGAGCACGCCACCCTGCGCGGGAAGCGGCGCGACGATGGGGCAGCCGG
>JAJZHR010000312.1 GCA_021810815.1 Acidobacteriota bacterium
CGACCCTGCCCGCACCACGCCGCCCGCAAAACTTGAGACCACCGCAGCGTCCGGATTGAAAACCTCTCCCACCGTCGTAACGCGGGGATACACCGCACCGATCTGCGCATGAAATTCATGCCAGAATGATCGCTGCACATAGGGGAACGTATCGATGCGCAGCCCGTCCGCCCCCGTCTGCTCGATCCACCACAGCGCATTCTGGATCAGGTACCGCGCCACCGCGGGATTCCCCTGGTTCATGTCCGGCAGCACGTTCGCGAACCACCCATCCAGCGAAGCCACGCGGTCCCTCGCTGCCGAGTGCGGATCGACCAGCGGCTTGAAGTCCCCCGACGTCTCGATGTGGCGCTCTGCCGTCCCGTGGAACCAGTCCGGCATCGGCTCGTCCTTCACCCACGGATGCGCCGGCCCCACATGGTTCGGCACCGTATCCAGCACCAGCTTCATGTGGCGCCGATGCAACGCATCTGCCAGCCGCCTCATATCGGCGAGCGTCCCAAAGTGGCCGTCCACCGCATAGAGATCCGTCGCCCCGTAGCCGTGGTAACTGTCCGGCTCGCCGTTCTGAACGATCGGCGTCATCCACAGCGCCGTCACACCCAGCGATTGCAGATAGTCCAGGTGATCCATCACTCCCTGCAGGTCCCCGCCATGCCATCCGCGCGGCTTGGCAAGCTCCTCTGCGTGCCGTCGTGCTCGCAAGGCTACATCCGTCACTCCCGGAACGTCATTGCCCGCATCTCCATCGGCGAAGCGGTCCGGCATCAGCAGGTACAGAACGTCCCTCGAAGAGAAGCCGGCAAATCCCTCCGACGATGCCCTCCGCGCTGCGAACGTGAAGCTGGCAGTCGCAGACCCCTCGCTTCCAACCGCCGTAATCCGAATCGTCTCTGGCAATGATGGCGATGCCGCAAGCCAGAGTTGCGCCCACTCCCCGTTGGCGGATATCTCCGTCTTCGCCAGATGCAGCTCCGGGTCCGAAAGCTCGAACCGTGTCCCCGCCAGGTGCTCTCCGCGAACCAGCAGCATCGGAGCCGTAAAGTTCGCGAACCAGCCCGGCGGATCCACCTTCGTCAGCATCGGCCGCGTGGCCGGAGAATTCCCCATGGCTGGTTCTGAACTCTGCGCCACAGCTGCGCCCACAAGTGCGTGCGCAAGGATGCAGGCGAGGCAGCAGGCGCGTGCGAAGCTGCGAAACATCAAAGACCTCCTTCGGCATGTTTGAGAGAAAAGGGTGAAGGAAGGCACGGCATCGCGATCCCCTGCGATGCCGTGGTGGAGGGAAGCAAGCAGCAATCCCCAGCTAGAAGTTCACCCGGGCGGCAAACTCCATCTGCCTCTCAGAGTGCTCCCGCACGCCGCTGATGGACCCGAAGCTGAAGCCCGGCGCAGCGGAGTAGGTGCCGTCGCTCAGCTTCAGAGCATCCTGCAGACTGCCGTCGGGATTCGTGAACTCAGGCGTATTGAACAGGTTGTACGCCTGCGCCCGCAACTGGAACTTCACGCGCTCCGTGATCGCAAAGTCCTTGAAGATGCCGAAGTCCACATCCGTGTAGCCGGGACCAAAGAACTGGTTCCTGGCCACGTTGCCGGGCCGCGTGAAGATCGTCGTTCCATTCGCTGTGATCGTGGGCGGCGTGCCGAAGCTCCCGCTGAAGTAAGTGCGGTTGTTCGCGTTGCTCGTTCCTCCAACCAGCGCCCGTGGAACTCCCTGGTAGTGGAACACATCCGCGCGGTTGTCGATGGTGGAGCCGCCCGCATTGCCGGTGTTGATGTCGAACGGCGTTCCTCCCTCGATCGTCACGATCGTGTTGGCCTGCCATCCTCCAACCGCCTCATCCAGAGCGCGAGGAATGTTGGCGCCAAACCTCTGGCCGCGTCCGTAAGGCACGTTGTAAACCAGCGAGCTGGCGAACACCTGCCTCTGGTCCTGGTCGGAGTTGCCGTAGTTGTCGCGGAAGCTGGGGCCGGTCGGAAGGATGAAGAACCGCGTGCCAGCTCCTGCTGTGCCGGTGTTGAACGCTCCGTTGGAATTGTCGCGCGTGTGCGACCAGGTGTAAGCCGCGGTCACCAGCATGTTGTTGCCCATGTTGCGATTCACCTGCAACTGCAGACCGTCGTACTTGCCCATGCCTTCCGCGTCGCCCTCGTTGATGGTGCCGCGGTTGGGATAGAGGCGCGCTCCGGTTCCCAGGATCGGGTTGTTCAGGTTGAACCAGGTCATCAGGTGGTCGCTCTTGTTGCCGACGTACGCGATGGTGAACGAGGTGTACTTGTCCAACTGGTGCTGAAGCTGCAGGTTGTACTGCGTCACCGAACTGTTCTGGTTGGTCGGAACCTGCGCGACAACGGACGAGTTCGTCAGCACCGCAGGTGTGACCGCAGCGGGGCCGAAGATCGGCAGAGGTAGCGGATTGATGGCCGCCGTGCTGTTGTTGTCGCTCTGCGGGCCCTGGCCGGTGAACGTGATGCGATAGCCGCGCGCTGCGGTGTACTGCTCCACGCCATTGAAGCCCGGGTTGTTGGAGAGCTGGTTGCCAACGCCGCCGCGATCAAGGAAGTAGAAGATTCCAAAACCGCCCCGCAACGACGTCGTTCCATCGCCGAACAGGTCGTAGGCAAAGCCCACGCGTGGCGCGAAGTTGTTCTTGTCGGTGTTCACCAGCGACCTGGAAGCTCCG
Source organism: Acidobacteriota bacterium (assembly GCA_021810815.1). Lineage (GTDB taxonomy): Bacteria > Acidobacteriota > Terriglobia > Terriglobales > Acidobacteriaceae > JAJZHR01. The sequence goes on from JAJZHR010000312.1 coordinate 2,685, forward strand.
TTGACACCGGCGAAGATGAGCTGCTGGCTTGGAATATCGTAGTTGGCCTGGTTGTTGTGCTGCTCGTAGGGAGAGGTGTACAGGTCGTAGCGCAGCCCCAGATTCAGCGTCAGGCGGCGGCTCACCTTCCAGTCGTCCTGGATGAAGTAGCCGGTTTCATAATTGAACGTGCGGAAGAAGGTGCTGGCTGCGCCAATCTCGTAGTCGGAGAAGCCCGAGAGGATTTCAGAGGCCTCATAGCCCGTGAAGCGTCCCGTGCCGGGGTAGTTCACGCCGCCGAGGATGAAGTAGCCCTTGGAGTCGTTGCCCTGGAAGAAGTCCACTTCGCGGCGCATGATGTTGGCGCCCACCTTGAAGGTATGCGCTCCGCGAGTATAGGTGACGCTGTCCGCGTACTGGAAGGTCTTCTCCGGCACAGAGTACGGTCCGCCGTCGCCCGTGTACGCGATCTCGCCGTTGTTGCCGCCGATCAAAGCTCCGCCGCCAAGGAGAGCGTTGCGGTTGGCGTTGACGATGCCGAGGTTGGCGGACACAGGAGTTCCCTCCATGGGATTGATGTAGGCGTATTCGGGGCGGATGAAGCCAAAGCGGAATTCATTCACCAGGTTCGGAGTGAACACCCGGGTGTACCCGGCCGCCACGCCGCGCGGATGGTTGACGTTGTTGCCCGATGCGAAGCCAGCAGGCAGCTTGCTGAACAGGCTGTTGATGTTCGCGTTGTCCTGGCCATAGCTGTAGCGCGTGAAGAGAGAATCCTTGCCGGACAGATGGTAGTCCATGCGAACGTCAAAGTCGTTGTAGTTGGTGATGTTCTTGCGGACCACGTAGTAGTTGTTCAGAACGCCGGCGCGGTTTGGGGCGTCGAAGGCGTTCAGGTAATTGACGCCTGCCTTGTTCTGCCGGCTCACCGGGATGATGTTGCCGGGAAACTGCTGGCAGGTTGTCGGATCGTAGATGCCGCCATTCACCGCAATGGTTCCCGTGCATCCCGTCTCATTCGTGAAGTTGCTGGGGCTGGTCGTTGTCCCCTGGCCAAGCAGCTCGGAGAAGTTGCCCTGCCGCATCAGCGGCGTCGGTACCGTCTGGAAGCCAGCGTCCTGCGGCTGCTTCTGGCGGAGCGCCTGGTAGTCGCCGAAGATGAACAGCCGATCCTTCCACAAAGGTCCGCCTGCAGCAAAGCCGAACTGCTTCCGCTGGAAGCCGGGAGCCTGCGAGCCGGGATTGAAGTAATTGGGATTCGCGTCGAAGACCTGGTCGCGGAAGTATCCGAAAAGGGTGCCGTGGATCTGGTTCGTGCCCGACTTGATGGAAGCATTCACGATAGCTCCGCCAGCGCGACCGAATTCCGCAGGCGCCACCGACGTG
>JAJZHR010000313.1 GCA_021810815.1 Acidobacteriota bacterium
CCCACGCCGCCAATCTCCACCAGCGCTGCAGCCACCTCGCGGCGCAACGTCTCCCGGCCACTGCTCATGCGCCTGCTCCTTGCATCCACTCTTTGATCTGCTGCGCCAGCAGCGGGTTCCACATCGCCGCCGTCGCCGACATCACCACGTCCGCACCCGCGCGACGAAAGCGATCAAACGCCGCCGCATCGCCCACGCCGCCCACACCAACAATCTCGAACGTCAGCCCCAGCGACTCGCGCAGCCGCGCCATCCGCTGCACCATCTCCAGCCCGGCCCACTGAATCGCCGAGCCGCAAACGCCGCTGCTCAACCGTCCTTCGCCCGGCAGCGCCTGCTCGCCCCGCTCATCCACCACTGCGGCCGAAACCGTGTTGATCGCCGAGATGCCATCCACCACGCTGCCCACCTCGCGCAGAAACTGCGTCAGCCTCGCGTCATCGCCGAAGTACGCAATCTTCGTCACCAGCGGAATCGCGCCCAACTCGCCCTTGATCGCTTCCACAATCTCTCGTGCGCGCGGAATGTCGAAGCACAACAGGTTCGCCGTGCCCTCATTCGGACAGCTCAGGTTCACCTCGACGATCTTCACGCCGGTCTGCTTCAGCAGCCGCGCTCCCGTCACAAAGTCCGCAATATACGCGGCCACGCTGCCGCTCTCCGACTTCGTCCCTTGAAAGCTGCCAATCACCACCTGCCCCGGCCCGGCATGGCGCACCGCGTCCGCCATATCCGGCTGCCAGAACTCAGGATCGAACGACGGCACACCAAACGAGTTCGTAATCGACAACGGCTCGCTGTACTTCTGGCTCGCCACCAGCGTGCGGCCCGTCTGCAGGTCGCCATCCACCTGCACGGCCAGCACATTCGGCCACGGATGGCACGCCTGTCTCCGCGTCCGCACCGTCTTGTACACCGGCAGGTCGAAGCCCATATCCAGCGCGGCCTTCACGTACCTGCCATTCAGCAGCGGCCCCGCAGGAATGCCGAACGGCGCAGCCACAGGCTGCCCCAGAAAATGATGATGAATCTCGGATGAATCAGGAATGCGTTGTGTGTCGGCAAAGAGGCCGAAGGGGCCGTGCTCGAAGTTGTCCTCATACGACCGCGTCGGGTCGTAGAACGGCTCAGAGAGCATGTTTGTAAGCACCTGTCTCTACGAGTATATCGCACGCACGCAGGCACAACCTCAGCCGCGATGCGGGCCCCTCGACTCAATGTGAGACTCGATGGCGTAACGAACCAGTTGCGAGCGGTTGCGAACCCCCGCCTTCTCGAACAGCTTCTGCAACACCGCTTTGATGGAACTCTCTGTCGCGCCGATCTCTCCACCGATCTCCTTGTTGCTCTTGCCCTCAAGAACCAGTTGCAGCACACTCGACTCGCGCTCACTCAAAGCGGAGCGCTCCAAGCTCTGCGCCTGCGACGTGGCCTGCTCCGCCAGCAACGCAAGCGAAGCGCGCGACGATATCCACTGTTCCCCGCGCGCGGTCCTGTGAATGGCCAGTAGCAGCTCGGCCGTCGGCTCCGTCTTCAAGAACACTCCGACACGCAGCCCCCCAATGGCATGGCGCAGCTCGGGGATATCAATCCCCGCAGTCACCATCAGGACGCGCGCGTCGGGCACGAGCAGGCGCAGCTGCGCCACCAGATCGAGCCCACTCAACTCAGATTCCTCGCTCATGCCGAGGTCATAGTCGATCAACGCCGCATCAAACGCCAGTCCATCGCGCAATGCGGCCAGCGCGCTGGCTGCGGTGGAATAATCCCCTGCGATCGTGACGCCTCGCTCGGCTTCCAGCATCCGGCACAGGCTCTCCCTGAACAGCATGTGGTCATCCACCACCAGCAGTCGTATTGCGGAAGACGAAGCGGTTGTCATCCGCGCACCTGCGCATTCACCAGCTCCACCGCAAAGCACGCTCCGTCTTCCGCAGTCTCATGCCGCAGGTCGCCATGAAATCCACGCATCATCGCGCGGGAAAGATACAACCCCAGCCCGGATATGCGTTCAACCCCACCGAACGGTCGAAACAGCAGCTCCGGCCGCACAACACCGGGCCCGTTATCGGAAACCATCACCAGCGTCGCTGCCTCCTGCACGCTGGTTTCAATGGTCAACACCGCGTCGTGCCTGTCCTGCAGCGCCCGCTCCGAGTTACGCAGCAGGTTCAGAAAAACCTGAAGCAGGCTCTGCGAGTCCGCCCACACCTCCGGCAGGTCGTCGCGCACGCGCCAGTCAAGGCGTATGTTGTGCTCGCGCAGCGACGAAGCAAAGATGATTCTCAACTCGCGCAGAAACGTGTCCAGCCGCAGCCGTGTCTGCTGCCGTTTCGCCATCGACAGCTCCACCGAGGCCAGTCTTTCCAGTGCATTCACCAACTGGTTCAGCGCCTCGAAGTCCACCGGCGAATCGTCCGTGCGGTATCGCAGGCGCAGGTTCTGCTCCACCACCGCGATCGCAGCGCAGATGTTGCGAATCTCGTGCGACAGCGCCCCCAGCGCAAGGCGCGAACCCGCAAGCATCTGCTCCAGACTCGCCTCTTCTCTCTCGCGCACATCCAGCGACGAATCAACAATCATCGCCGTCAGCCTCACACCCCGGGTGGTCTCATAGGAGGACATCCACACGTCAGCAAGAAACGGCTCCTGATTGCTGCGTTGCCCCTGGCACTGCATCATCGTTCTCAATCGTTCCCACCCGCTGCGACCAATCTGCACGCGGGCCAGCGAGGGAAGGAACACATCCAGCGATTGACCTCGGAGCGAGGGAGCGGCCTCTGCCAGCTCGCCAACGTACATCCTCTCCGCGGCTTCGTTCGTCTGCAGAATCGTTCCGCTCTCGTCCGCCGTGATGATTGCGATCGACGAGTTTGCCACCACCAGTCGGAGTTGTTCCTCCACAGTGCGACGCGCTTCGATCTCCACCTCCAGCTCCACCATGTGCTGCATCCCGGCCTGCCGCCGCGAGAGCACCTCATGCACATACAGGCCCGCCGCCGTATACGCAAAAAAGTAAAGCGAGTCGCGCGCAATGCCCTGCCGCGCGCTCCACACATACCCGTCGGCGTACTCCGCGACCGACGAGCACAAGAGACCCAGAATCGGGATCTGCCAACGGCGCAGAACCGTCGAGATCAGCGTCATCGGCAGCAGGTACAGCAGGGCCAGCGGAATCGCATCACTCAGGGAGCGGTCTGCCCAGGCGATCAAGGCAATGCCCGCCAGGCCAGCTGCGATTCGAACTGTGCGACTCATTGGCAACGACGTACGTCTCCAGTAGGAAGATTAGTGGAGCTTTCATCATTCTTACGCTTTCTTTGCGTCTTTTATCGGAAGATAGCGGTAGTCGAATCGTAAGACTGTTCGCGCGCCCCCTTATTTCAAGGCGCGGCAGTTTACTCTGGAGTACAGCAAGACTTTGGACAGTAACTCGCTGGAAGACCCTCTGGCAGGCAGCCAACAACCATCCGTGACCTTATCGATGAACAGGAAGTTCATGCAATCGCCCCGTCAAAATCAAGTTGTCCTCAGCCGTCCGCGACCCTGGCACATTGCACCAGCGAGACTTGCGCTATCACTCCTCACCGCATCCCTCTGCCTCGCCGGATGCAAGAGCAAAGACTCCGACCCCGCTGCGGAAGCACCGGTCAGTTCGACCGTCGTTGAGACCGGCGGCAGCAACACCGTCGTCGTCAAGAACCCCGCGCGCTTCCCGCTCATCGCTGCCACCACCACGTCGGCGGTCAGTACGCTGCAGGTCACGGGCACGGTCAACCCCGACGTCTCCCGCGAGATACCCGTGCTCTCTCTCGCCAACGGCCGCGTCATCGCTCTGCACGTCGGCCTCGGCGACTTCGTACACAAAGGCCAGCTCGTGATGGAGGTGCAGAGCCCCGACGTCACCACCGCCTTCGACGCCTACCTCAAGGCCGTCAACGACGAGCACCTCACCGCCGTCACGCTCGACCGCGACAAGCTCCTCTACGACAAGGGTGCCATCCCG
>JAJZHR010000314.1 GCA_021810815.1 Acidobacteriota bacterium
CGACATCCTCGGAGGCCGCTGTGTACCGTTCCGGCCACGCACCACCGCCGCCAGCGCGCTCCTGCGCCTCCTTGCGAACCTCCTCGCAACACGCAGCAGGCCATCTCCCGCACCGCCGCCTGCACCGACTTCAGTGCAGCCCGCGTCGCTCCCCGCCACTGGTATAGACGGCTTTGCCCGCGCGCGCTTGACGAATCACGCATCGCTTCATGTAGGATGAGCGACAAGCCGCAACTCCCCCGGACGCCGCGTACGCCTCCTGCGATCTCATTCTCAGGAACAGGCACGGCGCTCGGCCCCGCAAAAACACGTCGGAACAGCACCACGTCTGCCTCCAACGCGCCTTGCCGGGAACATTCGGGAACCCTGCGGTGTCTAATGCCGGTAGCTATCCCCTCCAGGGGAATGCGCGGAACGAGGTTGCATATGTTTGAAGATTCCATGCTCGAGTCCGGTGGCAGGATCAAGTCGAAGTCCAGATATTGGATGATCGCGACGTTCAGTTTCAACGCCGCAATCCTGGCCACGATGATCCTGATCCCGTTGCTGTATCCAGAGGCCCTTCCGAAGAACTCCCTGATGGCCTCCATCAGCGCGCCACCGCCGCCCCCACCTCCCCCACCGCCTCCGCCTCCGCCGACCCCGGTGAAGGTCATCCCCCACGTCTCGGAGATTGACCAGGGCCTGCACGCGCCCACCAAGATCCCCAAGGACATCAAGATGGTCAAGGAAGACGCGGCACCACCGCCTCCAGGCGCCGGCGTAGCCGGTATGGGCATGGCGGGTGGCACCGGCGGCGCTGGTGGCGTCTTCGGCGGCATGGGTCTGGGCACCTCGGCTCCGGTCGTGGTCAAGGCCAAGCCCGCAGGTCCGGCTCGCATCTCGGGCGGCGTCATCGCCGGCAACATCCTGGTGAAGACTCAGCCTATCTATCCGCCCATCGCCAAGGCCGCGCACGTCGGCGGGCAGGTGGTGCTCCACGCCATCATCTCCAAGGACGGCAGCATCCAGAGCCTCCAGGCCGTCTCCGGTCCGGACATGCTCAAGGGCTCCGCTCTCGATGCCGTCCGCCAGTGGCGCTACAAGCCGTATCTTCTCAACGGCGAGCCTACCGAGGTGGATACCACGATTACCGTCAACTTCAACCTGAACGGCGGTTGATCGTTCTCTGCTATTCTCGCCGGGTGCGGCTGTCTGCGATGGAAGCCGCGCCCGGCGTAGTCTGGCCAACGTTTTCTCAAGCTTGTCTGGCTTCCTACACCGGACTGGACACTGCGGGGCCGCTCGCCCGGGGCTCTTTTCTATAAACGCATCACTTGCAGCACTCGCTCTACTTTGTCGTTCACGCAGGTCCATCATTCAGGAGGAAAGAATTCCGTGATTCTCGCACACATTGCAACTTCGTCCACCCACGCCCTCGCCCTGTTCCAGGCCGCTGCGGGTGATGCTCCCGCCGTTGGTTTCAGCCCGGTTCAGCTCTGGGGCAACATGGGTATGTTCGCCAAGGTCGTCGTCCTGATCCTCTTCGTCATGTCGATCTGGTCGCTGGCCGTCATGATCGACCGCTTCCTCTACTTCTCGGCAGCCCGCAAGCAGTCCCGCGAGTTCGCTCCCAAGGTTGCCGGCGCGCTGAAGGAAGGCCGTCTCGATGAGGCGATCAAGGTTGGCGATCGCGCCAAGAAGTCGCACCTCGCCGAGGTTGTCACCGCTGGTCTCACCGAGTTCCGTTCGTTCGGTTCCGGCGGCGCCATCACCGAGGAGCAGGTCGAAAGCTCGCAGCGCGCTCTCGAGCGCACCGAAGCCATCGTCCACGCCAAGCTGAAGAAGGGCCTCGGCGGTCTGGCCACCATCGGTTCCACGGCACCGTTCATCGGCCTGCTCGGCACCGTCACCGGTATTCTCAACGCCTTTCAGCAGATCGCCACGCAGAAGACCTCGGGCATCGGCGCAGTCGCCGGCGGTATCTCGGAAGCGCTCGTCACGACCGCCTTCGGTCTGCTCGTCGCCATCCCCGCCGTCATGACCTTCAACTACTTCACCAACAAGGTTGAGGCCTTCGACGTCGAGATGGACAACAGCTCCTCCGAGCTGGTCGACTACTTCATCAAGCAGTCGCACCGCTAAGAGCCACGACCTGCGAGAGTCACCCTCTGGTACGCCGGACGCCCGCCACTACGGGCGTCCGGCCTCCAAAACTCGCAAGGTCGCCGTCGAACGCCAAAAGCTAAGAGCTAGCAGCTAAAAGCTAGCCACTCGGAGCCAACTGCTATGGGAATCAACAAGCGGGATGAGGGCAAGAAGGTCAACTCCAACATCAACGTCACCCCGATGGTGGACGTCATGCTGGTGCTCCTGATCATCTTCATGGTCATCACCCCGATGCTCAACAACAAGGTCAACGTCGATCTGCCCAAGGTCAACGCGTCCAGCGTCATGGAAAATGCCAACAAGGAAGACGCGATCACCGTCGCCGTCACCCGCGATGGCAAGACCTTCCTCGGCGGCGATCAGGTCTCGCTCGGCGATCTCGGCACCAAGGTCAACGACCTTGAGGCCAAGAAGACCGACCCGGCCGCCGACAAGGCCGTCTACCTCCGTGCTGACTCGCGCGCCAACTACGGCAAGGTCATGGACACCATCGACGCCATCCGCACCGCCGGCGTCAGCCAGCTCAACCTGCTCACTGACATGAACCAGTCCTCCTCGCAGTAGCGCGGTGTCGACTGTCTTCTGCTGGTTGCAGCACTGTAACAATTTCTTGTCCTCATCTTCGAGGACTGGCTCCAGCGCGAGCCGAAGGGAGTAACAACTATGGGAATGGGTGGAGGAGGCGGAACCAATACCGCGGTCTCTGAGATCAACGTCACTCCGTTGATCGACGTGCTGCTGGTACTGCTCATCATCTTCATGGTCATCGTGCCCACGACGCCGAAGGGCCTCGAGGCGCTGGTGCCACAGCCGCCGAAGAACAAGTCGCAGGACCAGCCCAACGACCGCACCATCGTCGTCCAGGTGCTCGCCGGCGGTGCGCTCCCGGTGTACAAGATCAACGACCAGACCTTCGCCAAGGCGGACATCGAACCGGAACTCGTCAAAATCTTCGAGACCCGGCAGGAGAAGGTGATGTTCGTCCAGGGTGACAAGGACCTCGACTTCGGCACAGTCGCCGAGGTCATCGGCTTCGGCCACCAGGCTGACGTCACCAACATCGGCATCATGACCCCGCAGATCCTCGCCGGCCACTAGGCCGCAGGTCCGCAGCAACTACAGGCGCTCCCCCTCCCGCGATTCCATCGCGGCTTCGGGAGCGCCTTCTTGCGTTCACCCGCTTACCCGCTGCGTATGCCCCTCGATCCGCACCGGCAGCCAGCTCACACCTCTCCGCCCCGCGTCCGGTGGCCCACTGCGGCATCCACGGCACAAACGGCACCTCTCCGGTGTCTAACGTTGGCAGAGAGCCGCAGGCTCGCGCAGCACCCCATCCTGCTCCTCTCACCCCCGAGACGGCTCGCCCGCCGCGCCGCACCTCCCGGTACAGTATCTGCTCGTAGGGCAGGTCGTGCCCTCGGCGCAGCTCCAGCCACTGCTACAGCCCTTCTTTGACCTCACCGGCACGACGCACCCCTGACCACCCCAACGAAAAGAGCCTCCCCCGGCAGGGGAGGCTCTTTTCGTTGTTTCGCAGCGAGCTGCAGTTTCCAGCGAGCTGCCGTTTACTTGGTCATATCCACGCCGCCGCTCAGCTTCTTTTCCTTGGCAGCTTCGTTGGCCTTGCGAGCGCCCTGGGCCTTCTGCACCCACTCGTCCGCGCTGGCCAGGTCGGCCTTGCGAGCCGCATCGTTGCCGCAGTCCATGTCCGCCTTGCGCCGATAGCTCAGGTTCAGGTACTGCATCGCGTCATCGTAGGTCGGGTCCACGTTCACGGCCTGCTGCAGGTACTGCAGCGCCTCGGGCACCAGCGTCGCGTTGGCCGCGGAGATCTTCGCGCACACGTCCTTGC
>JAJZHR010000315.1 GCA_021810815.1 Acidobacteriota bacterium
AGACGGTCGGAGAGAGTGGATTTGCCGTGGTCGATATGCGCGATGATCGCGAAATTACGGATGTGTTTCGAGTCCATACGGGTGGGGGACGAGCCTACGGTACAAGCTCCATCCTAACATTCGGAAAGGCCGCTTCCCTACTGTTGAGGAGCCGGCCTCCGCCGTGCGGCGTGTTCTCAGGGGCGACGGGCTGATCTAGAATCGCAGGCACGATGAAGATATTGAAGACCGAGATGCGCATTTGCAGGAAGGGACCAGAGGCGTGGTTCAGCGGCGTGGTCTGGCTGGACGAGATCGTGACCGGAGAGGCTCCGTCGAGGATGAAGGCGTTCCGGGTTTCGTTTGAGCCGGGAGCACGGACGGCCTGGCACACGCACCCACTGGGGCAGGCGCTGCATGTGCTGAGCGGCGTGGGCGTGGTGCAACTGAAGGGATCGCCGCCGCAGGAGATGCGCGCCGGAGACACGGTGTGGATTGGGGCGGGAGAGGTGCATTGGCATGGTGCGTCGGCCACCCACACGATGGTCCATCTGGCGATGCAGGAGGCCGATGCGAATGGGACGGATGTGGTTTGGATGGAGCACGTTTGAGGGTGGGATCGGGAATCCTGTTCTTTGCGTGGATCTGCAGAGGATGGGATTTCAGGATAAGGAAGTCGGGGCTGGTCCATAGAGCACCAGACCCGATCGCCCGATGAGACGGGCGCTTTGCGGATGGGGAGCTTGGGTTGTGGGATGTGTCGTGCTGGGACTGCAAGCTAAAGCAGAATCACAGTCGGTATGCCCTGGTTCCGAGAACAGGCGTTGACGAAATACAGGGGTCCTTCACTTCGTTCGGATGACGGCGTGAAACTTATGGGTACAGCAACCTTCTAGAACACAAAGTTCAGCTGCGCCGTCAGGGTTCTCGGCGTCACGAAGTGGGTTCCGCTGAAGGTAGAGAGGAAGTTGTAGAGGGCGTATTTGTTGGCGAGGTTGACCGCCGTGAGGGTGATGCCCATTTTGTAATGGTCGCGCTGCAGGATGTTGTCCCAGCCTGCGGACATATCGAACAGATTGCGTGGAGCGACGCGCTGGGGGTTCTTGTCTGCGTTGAAGGTGCCAGGTGCTGGCAGCCTGAGCAGCGGCGAGGAGAGCAGGTTGGGAGCGCAGGCGGTGAGCGGGGCCGAGAGCGTGGCGCGCACACTGCCGCAGGTGAGCTCGATCTGCTGCTGCTGGTCGGCGGTGAGGTAGGTCAGGCTGACGGGGGTGGTGTTGTTGATCGCATAGGGCGCATTCCCGGCGACCAGGCCGCTCTCGTACGTCCAGTTGAAGCCGTACCACGGGCCATTGGCTTTTGGCTGGAACTGCATGTGTGTAGTTTGCTGGAAGTTCTGGTCGTGGTCGATGCGGAAGGGCAGGGTTGCCGTCGCCTGGTTGGGGTTGTTGAAGATGATGCCGCCAATTTCAGGTCCGAAGAAGCGCGAGCGCGTGTGGCCGAGGACGGAGTAGGCGCTGACGCCGTGGATCTGCGTGAGGTTCACGCGAATTCCGTAGCCATCGATTTTGGACTGCTTCCATTGGATGGGGAAGGCCAGGGGCGTGTTCAGGATGACATCGAAGTCGAAATCGCGCTGTGTGTATTTCCAGAAGTAGTCGCCAGTCACGGCGATGTATTTGCCGAAGGCCTGCTGAAATCCGGTGGAGAACATGTTGCGCGAAGCTGGTTTGAGCGGAGTCTGCCCATAGGCGCCTAGATTGTTCGCGAGTCCGCCGAGACCTGTGTCGCTGGAGACGATGAGGTTCTCGTTGTATGGCGTGAGGAAGAATTTGCCATAGCTGCCGCGCAGCACGGTGTTGGATTTCTGGATGTTGTATCCCACGCCAGCTCGCGGCTCGACCATGGAGCGTCGCGTGATGCCGTTGTAGTTGTCGGCGCGCAAGCCAGCGGATCCGGTCCAGTTCTTCCAGTGGATCTCGTCCTCCAGGTAGGCGGCCTCCTCCTTGATATCGGTCGTTCCGCCGAACTGGCCGATGGTTCCACCGCGGGTCAAGTCAAATTTCGCCTCACCGGCCTGGTAGTTGGGGTTTGGAGTGTCTCCAAGGGCGGCGCACTGGCTTGGGCTGGTGATGACGGTGGCTGGATCGGGAGAACCTTGAGCATTGACACAGGGCGAGTTGTAGACGGGGCTGGTGATGCCGATGGAAAAGGCCTCAGCGAGAGGGGTTTGATCAATCGAGAAGCCGCCTTTGAAGCTGTGGATGCCTTTGGCGTAGGAAATGTCGGTTTTGCTGCCGAAGTTGGTGAGTCTGCGGGTGTCTTTGAGCGTTGCCGGAGTATCGGCAAACGGGTTGGACGAGGGGTAGTAGTGCACCTGGTCCTGGCGCACCCAGGCGTTGCTGCTCAGCAGCGTGGAGGCATTGAACAGGTGGGTGTAGGTGGGCGCGATGTCGAAGCTTTTTATTTCTTGTCGTTGATCCTGACCGATGGCGTTCTGGTCATACTGATTTGGAGTTTGCGCCCAGGAACGCGACACGCTGAGATTCAGGTGGAGGCTGTCGTTTTGGGAGAATTGGTCGTCGAGCCGCTCGAACAGGCTCTCGACATTGCCGTAGTCATGCAGGGGAACGAACTCGGGGGAGTCGAGGAACCGACCGCTATTGACGCCGTTGACGGAGGTGAAGGCGCCGTATTTCCCATTCCCGACGCTCAGATCACCGTTGAGGATGTTGGTTCCGAAGCTGCCATAGCTGTAGGACAGGTCGCCATGCGGCTTGCCTGTTCCCAGGCCCGACTTGGTGACCGTCACGATCACGAGGCTGGCCTTGTCGCCGTACTCCGCAGGGGCAACACCAGAGATGACCTGCATGGATTGAATGGCGCCAAGGGAGAGCTGGTTGGAGAACTGCCTGCTCTGCTGGTCGGTGATCGGCTGCCCGTCCACGCTGAAGCTGGTGTCCGCATGCTCACCCTGGGGGTGGAACAGGCCGTTGGAATCGGCGGCAATGCCGGGAGTGGCCATGGTGATGAGCGAACTCAGAGCCGAACTGCTTCCCTCTGTGGGGATCTTTTCAATGGCGCTGCTGTCGATCTCCGTGCTCACATTCGGAGTGTTGTTGATCAGGTCGCCGCCGTTGCTTTCGACCTCCACCGTGGTGCTGGAGGTGGTGACGGACAGCTTCCACTGTTGCGCGATAGCGATGCCGTTGCGGACCACGGCGTCCTGCTCTGCGGAATTGAAGCCGGGTGCTGCAACGCTCATATGGTAGTTGTTGAACGGCACATTGTTGAACTGGTATTGTCCGATGGGGCTGGTCTTCTGTGTTCGCAGGTAGCCGGAGACGGGGTTTGTGAGAGTGACGGTGGCTCCAGGGATGACCGCGCCGGTGACGTCGGTGACTGTGCCGATGATGCTGCCCGCGCCTCCCATGGACTGCGCGCGCATCGCGGAGCAAGCCATGAACAGCAGGAATAAGAAGAGAACGGGTGCGAATCGAAAACGCGGCATGAAGAAGGTCCTCAAGTAAGGCGGTGGAATGGAAGGTGCGCGGTCGCATCATCTGCTGGCAGATGGCGTCCAGACTTCACGGCTTTCGATCCATTAGCTGATTTGAGGAGGGGCTCGATCAGAGACTTCGTGATTGAAGATGCGCGACCACTGGTGCTCGGAGCGTGTGGAAAGCAGGCTTCTGGAGCGGAACTCCGGTGCCTGGGCGCTGTGCAGGGGGGTGGGCAACGCTGAGTGGATGGCGACACAGAGCGGGCAGTGGTCGGGTGTGCCGGACTGCACCTGGTTGGCATGGATGTGGCTCACTTCCGCCGTGGATGCGCCCAGGATCAGGAACAGGCACAAGACGGCGGCGCACTGCATCCAGAAGGGCAGGTTGCGCTGTGCGGAATGGCCGAAATTGAATGCATCGCGCCGCATCTACTAGCTCGAAACTACCATAAGGGCCGGGTGGCACGATATCTCGGACGCGGGAACATTGCGTCTAAACTTGGGGAGCGGCGCGCCTGTT
>JAJZHR010000316.1 GCA_021810815.1 Acidobacteriota bacterium
TTGCGCCCTGGAGGATGCGCCCAGGCAGGGTGCGGTAACGGAGATGCAGGCCGGAGGCAGGGCGATCTGCCTGGCCAATGTGGATGGCGAATTGCGCGCGCTGGACAATCTATGTCCGCACCGGCAGGGACCGCTTGGCGAGGGCTGGGTGGAGGATGGCGCGGTGGTATGCCCGTGGCACAGTTGGGCCTTCAACGCGAAGACAGGGGACGGTGTGCACGACCACGGGATGCGGGTGGATGTGTTTCCACTGAGGGTGGAAGGCGGCGAAGTGCTGATTCAGGTATGAGGCGAAGGTTGAAGACAGCGGGGCGGTATCCGCGCTGGTTCCCCTTGTGGAGGATTTCATGATGCACAGGCGGGTGGAGGGGTAGGATGCAGACACCGCAAGCACGCGTTCCAGGCACGGGATGCTTGCGCGTTTCGAGGAGAAATCTTGAAGGTCAAAGCACTGCTTTGCGCGCTTGTCCTTGGCGCGTTCGTGGTTGGAAGCGTTCCTTCCGCCCACGCCGCTGTCCATCACCACCATCGTCGTCATCACCGCCGCCACAAGCGCTAGGTTCGCGCGAGCGCAGAAGAGAAAGCCCGGCTGGGTGGCCGGGCTTCTCTGCGTCTGGTGTGGAAGGGGATGGGCAGGCGAGCGAACGGCGAGGTGCTTCGCTGCGCTCAGGATGGCAGTGGATGATTTTGCCAATCCTCTACTGCCGATCGCGAGGTTAGAACGAGGTGTAGTTGACGATCTTGGCGAAGGACGCGGGGTCGAGGCTTGCTCCTCCTACGAGTGCGCCGTCGATCTCGGGCTGGTTGAGGAGGCTGGCTGCGTTGTCTGGCTTGACGCTGCCGCCGTAAAGGATGCGCATCTTGTCGGCAATGTCGCGGCCGAGGATGCCGGCGACCGTGGTGCGGATAGTGAGGTGTGCGTCTGCGGCGAGTTCCGGCGTTGCGGTCTTGCCGGTGCCGATGGCCCAGACGGGCTCATAGGCGATGACGATGGGGGCGGTGTGCTCGGGCGCAATGCCTGCGAGCGCATTGCCGACTTGGCGGTGGAGCACCTCGGAGGTGTGGCCGGTCTCGCGCTCGGCCAGCAGCTCGCCGACGCAGACGATGGGGACAATGCCGTGGGCGAGGGCGGACTTGAGCTTGAGGTTGACGGAGTCGTCGGTTTCGTTGAAGTACTGGCGGCGCTCGGAGTGGCCGATGAGCACGTGGGTGCAGCCGATGGCCTTCAGCATGATGGGAGAGGTTTCGCCGGTGAATGCGCCCTCGTCGGAGGAGTGCATGTTCTGCGCGCCGACGGAGATGTTGCTGCCCTTCACGGCGTCAAGGACGGGTGCGAGCGAGAGCATCGAGGGGCAGAGGACGATCTCATCGCGGGTCTGGCTGGCGACGAGAGGGCGGAAGGCCTGAACGAAGGAGAGCGCCTCGGCGGGCGTCTTGTACATCTTCCAGTTGGCGGCGAACAGTGTTTTACGCATATTTTCTGCTTGGACCCGGCTTTCGAAGGAGATGCATTTATCGTATCGCACTGGGATTCAGGCTCGTGGATGAAGGGCGGCAATCCCTCTGAGCCTGAATCCCGAGCCTGCAAAGTCTCGAAGCGATGGCTGCCTGCTGAGCTGGCCGCCTACTTATCGGTGAGGGCTTCGACGCCGGGGAGCTTCTTTCCTTCGAGGAACTCGAGGGATGCTCCGCCGCCGGTGGAGATGTGCTTGATGCGGCTGGCGACGCCCGCCTGGTGGACGGCGGCAACGGAATCACCACCTCCGACGATGGTGGTCGCATCCTGGTTGTCGGCGACGGCCTGCGCGATCTGCATGGTGCCGTGCGCGAACGCGGGCATTTCGAAGACGCCCATGGGGCCGTTCCACACGATGGTGCGGGCGTCGGCGATCTCTTTTTCGAAGAGGGCGACGGTTTTGGGGCCGATGTCGAGGGCCATCCAGTCGGCCGGGAACGCGCCTGTGCCTTCGAAGATCTGCTTCCTGGCGTCGGGGGCGAACTTGTCCGCGAGGACGTGGTCAATGGGCAGAAGGAACTTGACGCCCTTGGCCTTTGCCTTGGCGAGGGCAGCCTTGGCGACGTCGAGCTTGTCGGCCTCGATGAGGGATTTTCCTGTGGCCTGGCCCTGCGCGTTGAGGAAGGTGTAGGCCATGCCGCCGCCGATGAGGATGGCGTCCACTTTGTTCAGCAGGTTGTCGATGACGTCGATCTTGCCGGAGATTTTGGAGCCGCCGATGATGGCGACGAAGGGCTTGTCCGGCTCGGTCAGCGCCTTGCCGAGGTAGGCGAGCTCTTTCTGCATCAGCAGACCGGCGGCGCTTTGCTTGACAAAGTGCGTGATGCCTTCCGTGGAAGCGTGTGCGCGGTGCGCGCTGCCGAAGGCGTCATTGATGTAGATATCGCAGAGGTCGGCGAGTTTTTTCGCGAAGGCGGGGTCGTTGGACTCCTCCTCGGGGTGGAAGCGGAGGTTCTCCAGCAGCAGAGTCTGGCCGGACTCTAGCTGGCGCGACATCTCCTGCGCGACTTCGCCAATGCAGTCGGGGGAGAAGGCGACGTTCTCGCTCTCGTCGAGGAGGTGGTCGAGGAGCATCCGCAGATGGAGAGCGACGGGGCGCAGGCTCATCTTCGGGTTGACCTTTCCCTTGGGGCGTCCGAGGTGCGAGGCGAGGATCACCTTGGCTTTGCGGCGCAGGGCGTACTCGATGGTGGGCAGGGTCTCGCGAATGCGGGTGTCGTCGGTGATGCTCTGGCCGTCGTCCGAGAGAGGGACGTTGAAGTCGACGCGGATCAGCACGCGCTTGTTCTCGAGGTCGAGGTCGCGGATGGAAAGCTTTGGCATGGATGCTCCCGTGGGGTGTGTGGTTCCCGGCTGCGTCGTCAGAGTCGGCCGGAAGGACGGATCCCTGAGGAACTGCTCGCCAAAGACAGTCTACCTAATCGATGCGCTGTGGCGAGGTGAAGCTGGCTCAGGATATCTTTGGCGTGACAAAAACAGCGCGTCTTTGGGGAGGGATCCGGCTTGCCGCTTGGTATGATGGGGGCAGACTATTTCAGTATCCACAAAGGAGTTTCACGCATGGCAACTGCTACGCTTACCGCCACCGAGTTCAAAGTCGCAGACATGTCGCTGGCCGACTGGGGGCGGAAGGAAATCACCGTCGCCGAGCACGAGATGCCCGGCTTGATGTCGATCCGCCGGAAGTATGCCGCAGGCAAGCCGCTGGCTGGCGTGCGCATCACCGGATCGCTGCACATGACGATTCAGACGGCGGTGCTGATCGAGACGCTGGTGGATCTGGGCGCTGATGTGCGCTGGGCGAGCTGCAACATCTTCTCCACGCAGGACCACGCGGCGGCGGCGATTGCGGCGGCGGGAGTTCCGGTGTTCGCGTGGAAGGGCGAGTCTCTGGAGGAGTACTGGTGGTGCACGGCGCGTGCGCTGGATCACGGCGAGGGTAAGGGACCGCAGCTGGTGGTGGACGATGGCGGCGATGTGACGCTGCTGATCCACAAGGGATATGAGCTGGAGCACGGCGACAAATGGGTGGAGTCGGCGTCGGGCAGCCACGAGGAGCAGGTGATCAAGGACTTGCTGAAGAAGATCCACGCGGAGAACCCGAAGCACTGGGAGCCGATTGTGAAGGCGTGGCGCGGCGTGTCGGAGGAGACGACGACCGGCGTCCACAGGCTCTACAAGATGATGGAGCAGGGCAAGCTGCTGGTGCCGGCGATCAATGTGAACGATTCGGTGACCAAGTCGAAGTTCGACAACCTGTACGGCTGCCGCGAGTCTCTGGTGGACGGCATCAAGCGCGCCACGGACGTGATGGTGGCGGGCAAGGTGGCGGTGGTGTGCGGCTATGGCGATGTGGGCAAGGGTTCGGCGGCATCTCTGCGCGGTCTCGGAGCTCGCGTGATTGTGACGGAGATCGATCCGATCAACGCTCTGCAGGCTGCGATGGAAGGCTACGAGGTGACAACGCTCGAG
>JAJZHR010000317.1 GCA_021810815.1 Acidobacteriota bacterium
AGCATGTGCACCTGATCACAGTGAACAACCGCTACAGCGCGCGCGAGGCTCTGCGCAATGCGGATCTGCTGATACGCGAGCGGGTGGATCTGGTGCTCGAGTTCCAGACCTATGAGCGGGTCGCTCCCGTGATCGCGTCCAAGTTTCTTGAGGCGAAGACGCCGGTGATCGCGATTGAGATTCCTCACCCCGGGGCCACCTATTTCGGAGCGAACAACTACAAGGCAGGCCTGATTGGCGGCAAAGCGCTGGGGCGATGGGCGCGCGAGAACTGGAACGGCAACGTGGAGCAGGTGGTCCTGCTGGAGCTGCCGATCGCAGGCTCTCTGCTGGAGTTGCGCATCACCGGTCTGGTGGATGGATTGCGCGCGGAGCTGCCGCAGATAGCGACGGTTCCGGTGGCCCACCTGGATGGCAGAGGCACGTTTGAGCAGGTGCTGAATGCGATGCGGCAATACCTGAGGCGCTGCCCTCCGCGAAAAACGCTGGTGGGCGCCGTGAATGATATTTGTTCGCTGGCAGTGCTGCGCGCCTATGAGGAAGCAGGCGCAAGCAGCCTGTGCGCCGTCATGGGCCAGAACGCTCTTCTGGACTCGCGCAACGAGCTGCGCAGACCGGGCACCCGCCTGGTGGGAACCGTGGCTTATTTCCCTGAGCGCTATGGCGACGAGCTGATCCCCATGGCGATGAGCATTCTGCAGAAGAAGGACGTCCCTTCGACGGTGTTCGTCAAACACCAGTTGATCACTCCCCGGAATGTGGATCTGATCTATCCGCTGGATCAGAGGGCGAGCGCGAAGCACGAAGGGAAGGGCGGGAATTGAAGGCGGATTCGGAGTGGCCGATCCTTGGCGCGGGGCTGGTGAGTTCCGGAATGCGGATTCCGACGCGGCTCGACGGTTTGAGGTGGACTTTGGCCCGGGGCTGGATGCTCAATGTTCTGAAGGGGGCATGAGGGTGGCAGGAAAAATCTCCAGAAGGACGTTCCTGGCCAGCGCCGCATCCGCTGCGGTTCTGGGCGGAAGCCAGTTGCGGGCATCGGCTTCGGACCTCCGCGCCTCTGGCTTGGAGCCGTCCGCTGCGGCGTCGGAATCGGCAGCCTCCGCTGCTGAATCCACCGCCTCAGGCTTGGGATTGCCAGACCGGCAGGGCGCTCGCGGGCCGGAAGTGGTGCGCGAGTTCGCCTACGCCGACGTGGCGCTGACCGGCGGCCCTCTGAAGCAGCACTTCGACCGGGTGCATGCTAGCTACCTGGCGCTCGACAATGATCGGCTGCTGAAGGTCTATCGGCAGCGCGCAGGCCTGCCGGCTCCGGGCAGGGACATGGGCGGATGGTACGACGCGGATGGATTTGTGCCGGGGCACACCCTGGGGCAGTACATCTCCGGCCTGGCGCGCATCGGCGCTGCGACGGGCGACCAGGCTTGCCACCACAAGGCGGGCGATCTGGTGCAGGGCTTCGCCGCGGCGTTCGCGCGCAGCAACAATCCCTTCGCAGGGCCCAATGCGGAGAAGGTCTGGCCATGCTACATCCTGGACAAGCACGTCGCCGGCCTGATCGACGCTTGCAGGCTGAGCGGCGCGGAGAGCGCCAGGACGCTGCTGCCGAAGATGGTGGAGGCGGCGACGCCGTTTCTTCCTGAGCGCGGGCACGACCGCATCGGCAAGAAGGACCCTCCGTTCGACGAAACCTACGTGATGCCCGAGAACCTCTTCACCGCGTGGGAGATGACGCAGGATCGCAGGCTGCATGACCGCGCCATGGCGTATCTGCTGGACAGGGACTTCTTCGATCCTCTCTCGCGCGGAGAAGACGTGCTTCCCGGCAAGCATGCGTACAGCCACGCGATGGCGCTGAGTTCCGCTGGCAAGGCCTACCTGACGCTGGGCGACGAGAAGTACAAGCGGGCGATGGCGCATGCATGGGATTTGATCGAGACGGAGCAGAGGTACGCATCGGGTGGATGGGGGCCGGAGGAACAGTTTGTCGTTCCGCGCCAGGGCAAGCTGTACGACAGCCTCGCCTCGACGAAGGCGCATTTCGAGACGCCCTGCGGCAGCTACGCCCAGATGAAGCTGTCGCGCTACATGATGAGCTTCACCGGCGATGCCCGCTATGGCGATGGCCTGGAGCGCGTCCTCTACAACACCATCCTGGGCGCCAGGGAGCCGGACAGCGATGGAGACTATCCCTACTACTCCACCTATGGCGCGCAGGCGGCGAAGGAGTTCTATCCCAAGAAGTGGCCCTGCTGCTCCGGCACGCTGGTGCAGGGCGTCGCGGACTACGCTCTGAATCTCTACTTCCACAGCGATACCGCGATCTACGTGAACATGTTCGCTCCTTCGCTGGTGCGCTGGAAGGACGTGAAGCTGACGCAGGAGACGCTCTATCCCGCGGAGGACAGCACCTTGCTGCGGATCGAGATCCCGCAGCCCAGGCAGTTCACCGTGAAGGTGCGCATCCCCGGATGGCTGCGGCAGCCCGCGCAGATCAAGGTGAATGGAGCTACGGTTCCCGTGGCAGCGGCAGCGGGATCGTTCGCTGCGATCACCCGCCGATGGAAGAATGGCGACCGCATCGAGGTGCGTTTGCCGCAGGAGTTTCGCACCGAGGCCATCGACGATCTGCATCCTGAGACGGTGGCGTTGATGCGAGGGCCGGTGATGTTTGTCGCCCTCAATCCGTGGGATGACCTGGCGAGAACACGGGTGGCGCTGCCCGATGGTCTGCGGCAGGCAGGCCGCCAGACGTATGTGCGGCAGGTGGCGGAGCGGGATCTGGTGTTCGTCCCCTTCTACACTGTGCAGAACGAAAGCTACAGCACGTATTTCCTGCGCGGCTGAGAAGCCAGGAGCTATCAGGGATTGCCTGCGAAGCTGATGAAGTTTGAAGGAGTTGAAGGGGCTGGATGAGCGAGAGGATCGAAGCGCAATACTGGGTGGAGACGGCCTTTCCGTTGGAGTCTGCGGCGGCCACCATGGCTGGCGAGCAGTCCACGGGCACCTTCGTCCGGGTGCCG
This sequence comes from Acidobacteriota bacterium, assembly GCA_021810815.1. Lineage (GTDB taxonomy): Bacteria > Acidobacteriota > Terriglobia > Terriglobales > Acidobacteriaceae > JAJZHR01. Next base: position 3,024 of record JAJZHR010000317.1, read on the forward strand.
GGAGAGACCGATGCTTTGCGCGAGAGGTTCGCTGCGCGCGTCGAAAGCATCGCGGAGTGCGGCATGCCGGAGCAGCCTTCGCTGCCCGGTTCCGGCGTGCCGAAAAACTGGGATGGAGTGCGCCGAACGGGAAAGGTGACGCTGTCATGGCCGCTGCACAACATGGGCACTTCGCTGCCGAATGTGCTGGCTGCGGTGGCGGGCAACCTGTCGGAGCTGAAGCAGTTCTCAGGATTGAAGCTGCTGGACGTGAAGCTGCCGCGCGAGTTTCTGGATGCGTACCAGGGGCCGCAGTTTGGCGTGGAAGGAACGCGCAGGCTGACGGGAGTGCATGGCCGCCCGGTTATCGGGACGATCATCAAGCCGAGCGTCGGGCTTACCCCGGAGGCAACGGCCGAGCAGGTGCGGGTGCTCGCCGAAGCGGGCATCGATTTCATCAAGGATGACGAGCTGCAATCCAACGGTCCTCACTGCTCCTTCGAAGACAGGCTGCGGGCGGTGATGCGCGTGTTGAATGAATACGCCGGCCGCACCGGAAGGAAGGTGATGTATGCGGCAAACATCACCGGCGAGATGGACGAAATGCTACAGCGCCACGACGCCGTGGTGCGCGAAGGCGGCACCTGCGTGATGGTCAGCATGAACAGCATCGGCCTGCCTGCGATGAAGGTGCTGCGCAAGCACGCCCAGGTGGCGATCCACGGACATCGCAACGGATGGGGAATGCTGGGCAGGTCGCCTGCGATTGGCATGAGCTTTGTCGCGTTCCAGAAATTCTGGCGGCTCGCGGGCATCGACCATTCGCACGTGAACGGCTTGCGGAACAAGTTCTGCGAGGACGATGCGTCCGTGATCGCCTCTGCCAGGGAGTGCCTGACGCCGATGTTCGATGTCCCCGGGCGCGGCTGCGAAATCATGCCTGTGTTCTCTTCCGGGCAGACG
>JAJZHR010000318.1 GCA_021810815.1 Acidobacteriota bacterium
CAGCAGGCACGCCAACACCTGAGCTACGAGTCGGCTATCTGGAATTCGACCAACTGCCCGGCCAGCACGCTGTAGAGGGTGAGCGTCACCAGCAGCGTGGGCGCGATCCACAGCGCCACCGCCGTCATGTTCGGCGACTCCGCGGCAAGCTGCTGGCACCACGGCACAGAGCGCACCAGCCACGTCTCCAGCCGCGCAAACCCAATCGCGCATGGAATCACAAGCACGACAAACGCCACCTGGCAAAGGATAAAGCTGAACGTTGTCATCGTGAGTTGCGCGCCGCAGTTCCTGCACGTGAAGACGCGGCCCGCCGGCGAGCGAAACACATTCCCCAGCAGCACCGACGGCCGAAGCGAATAGAAGAGAACCGACACCTTCTGCTGGCACGACGGGCACGTCGCCATCCTCACCCCCTGCGAAGAGCCCTCATCGAACATCCGGCAAGACCCCGGCAACCACTGCCCCTGTCCCCGGCGCCTGAAAGACGAGTCCACCGCGCACACGCAGTCTCTCATTCTGCGCCGCTACGCAGATAAGTTCGACTCGCCTCAGCGCGAGCGAAGAGCCATTCGCAGCCCCCCGCTCGCGCATCCGTTCCTGCCGGATCGCACTATTTGTAGGCGCCCTCGCTCTTCAGCAGCTCATCGCGATGCCCGGCATCCACAACCATGGATCCAAATGCCTGGCCAGAAAGCGGTTGTGCCTTCAGCGTCTCGCGCAAGGATGCGAGCACCGTATCCAGACCCTCCGGCTTTGCCGCGATGTACACAATGTCAAACGTCCCCGGAGCCTCTGTATGGATCGCCATCGTGTCGATCTCATACTCGAGCACCGTCCCGTCCGCCACCATCTTCTCGAGCAACGGCGCAATCATGTGCTCGCTCAGCATCTCCACCGCATCGTCCGGCGCGTCATCCTTCAGTTTGTAACTCGCCACGCGCGTGTACGCATTCTTGTACGATCCGGACTTCCAGTTGTAGTACCGGCTGACAAAGACCTCGTCCCAGTGCTTGGCGCTGTTGAGTACGGCAGAGCCCGCATCCGAAGCTCCTCGGGCCTGCTCCAGTACCTTGACAATGCCGGCCAGCGACATCGACGACCACCAGACGTCGTGGGTCTCGCTCTTGAGCTCGTGGACAAGGTTGATATCCGTGCCGTAGCCCACAAGGGTCCCGTCGGCCAGCGACTTCTGAAGCGCCTCATTCACCGGCGCGTTCACTTTCTCCATGTCCGCCCAGTTGGCGCGTGCCACCTGCCAATCAGCGACATAGGTATACATCGGCGGTTTTGGTTTTACCTCTTGTGCATGTGCGCTCGCGCCAATGGCGCAAAGAATGAACATCGCGAGCCCGAACAACCCCGTGGAACTGAACCGAATACTCTTGCTCATGGATCGACCTCCACTGTGATTTGGCCAGCATGGGTTTGGGGGGATTTCTGGCAGAGCGAAGTATAGCGGAGGATTCCTTGCATCAGGCATCTATATTTCGCCGGCGATGCCCAACCTCTCCTTCGAGGGCCGGTATCCGGCAGACCTTGGCTGCCGCGTCCCCGCCCGGATCCGGCAATGAATTGCACCGAAGCAGGCGCCCGTTAACACAAAGGAGGCATGCCGCGATGAAGACTCCGGCCCGCTTTCGTCGTATTCTTGTAAGCAAGAACCTGCGATGAAGACCTTTACCCTGGATGAAGCCCACTCCCTGCTGCCCGTGCTCGAGTCGCTGCTCAAGCGTGCGATCGAGGGCAAGGAAGCTGCGGAAAAGGTCGAGTCCGATCTCTCCGCTCTGGCCCAGCGCATCTATCTCGCCGGTGGTATGCAGGTCGACGTGGCAAGCGTCGCCCGCCAGCGTGCCGAGATGGAAGGCCACCTTCAGCGCGTCCGCGAAACCGTTGCCGAAATCGACGCCATCGGCGTCCAGGTCAAAGATCTCGACTCCGGCCTGCTCGACTTTCCCTGCCGCATCGACGACGACATTGTTCTGCTCTGCTGGCGCATGGGCGAGTCTGCCATCGAGCACTGGCATACCGTCGAAGCCGGTTTCAAGGGCCGCCAGCCTGTCGACGAGCGCTTCCGCCGCCGCTCCAACTCCGGCAACCGCCCAAACTAGGGCCTGTCCCAATCCCTCAGCCTCGCGTTCGCCGCAGCCGCTGGACCACAGCCTCTTCTCAAGCGAATTCGCTCCTTTTGCGTCTTATCCGATGTGAAGCCTCCGCAGGGCTCCGGCACCGTCTCGCCGAGGACGGACCCGCGGCAAAAGCTGTACTCTGGGCAGGATGGCCCGCATGGGAGCAACGATGACCTTGTCACATTGGGCAAAACTCGCCCTCGCCGCACCTCTCCTGCTCACCGGCTGCAAAGGCTTCTGGAATGCGCCCCCCGCCTCGACAACCACTCCTACCACCACGGCCTCCAGCGGCAGGTTTTTCGTGCTCAACGCTGCTACGTCGCAGATTGCCGGCTACTACGTCAACGCAGGCGTGCTCACCACGCTCCCCGGCAGCCCGTACACCTTGCCCGCCACGCCGCTGGCGCTCGCTATCTCACCCAACAACGGCTTCCTCTACGTCAGCACCATCAGCGGCATTTATCTCTACCTCATCGCCTCCAATGGCCAGCTCACCCAGGGCAACTCCGGCAACGTCATCTCGTCGGACCAGGCCGTCAGCCTGCAGGTGGACGCCACCAACTCCTGGCTCCTCGATGTCTCCTCCGGCGCATCGCAGGCCTTCGCCATCCCCATCAGTCCTACCACCGGCCTCGTCACGCAACCCACCGAGCAATTTGTTCCCTTGCCTGCCACCACGCTCCAGCAGGTCGCTCTTTCGCCCGCCAACACCACCGCCTTTGTCGCCATGGGCTCGGGCGGAACAGCCATCATTCCCTTCAACTCCGCCAACACCAATCCCTTCGGCGTGGTCAGTACCGTCGCCGTCAAAAACAGCGCAGGCGCGGCCCTCTCCGTCGCTACAGACACAAGCAGCACCTTGCTCTTCATCGGCGAAACTGTCGCCTCCTCCGGCTCCAACTCCGGAGGCCTGCGCGCCATCGACCTCGCCACGCTCAAAGAACTCTCGGGCTCGCCCTTCGCCACCGGCGGTCTTGCTCCCTACGACATCCTGCCCGAAAAAGCCGGAACCTACATCTACGTCGTCAACCGTCAGGTCAGCGGCAGCTCCACGGGCGTCATTCAGGAATACACTCTTTCCAATACCGGCGGCGTCTACACGCTCACCGCACTCACCCAGACCGTCTCCGTCGGTACGCACCCGGTCGCACTCGCAGAAGACAACACATCCACCTTTGTCTTCGCCGTTGACTACGACGGCGGCCCCGACCTCATGGGCTACACATTCGACTCCACTACCGCGGGCCTGCTCGATGCCGCCATCTCCTCCGCCACCGGCACCGATCCGGTCCAGGCCAATGCCATCGCAGCGCTCCACTGAGCGCACACGCCCTCGACCCTGTAGCATGAACCCATGCTCGGCGGCGCATCCCTCGCATGGTGGATCGGCTTTCACGTCGTGGTGCTCGCGTTCCTTGCCGTCGATGCGCTGCTGACGCGCAAGCGCCATAACATCCCGCAGACACAGGCCGCCGCATGGGCCTGGACCGCGCTGCTCGCCGTCGGCGCGGCTCTATTCGCCGGTTGGATAGCGGTGGATCAGGGCCATCAGCCCGCACTCGAGTTCGTCGCCGGCTACACCATCGAGCTCTCGCTCAGCATCGACAATCTCTTCGTCTTTCTCGTGCTCTTTCACGGCTTCCACGTCAGCGCCGAGCGGCAACATGAAGCACTGCTCTGGGGGGTACTCGGCGCCATTCTCCTGCGTGGCCTGTTTATCGCCGCAGGCGTCGCCCTGCTGCAACACTTCGCATGGATTACCTGGATCTTTGGACTGCTGCTGCTCTACGCAGCCTGGCGTCTGCTGCGGGGCGGGTCGGCGCACGCCGCGGTC
>JAJZHR010000319.1 GCA_021810815.1 Acidobacteriota bacterium
TTACATCCCCGTCCTTTGCGATACAACTGCAAAGGACGGTTCACCCGGCTGTCCCGGTTCTCCTTCTAGCGGTAGTGCCGCGAGAGTTTTCCGGAGGGCGTCAAAATCCCCTCTTTCACAAAGAGGGCGCGAGCCGCCTTGGACGGGTTGCTGGATGCGCGAAGGATGCGTGTGGAAGCCGCCGCCGCCCGGCGAAACTGCGCCACCGCGTCCGGAGCGCGCAAGTCCACGCGCGGAACCTTGATCGCTGGCGAATTGGCTTTCACTCTACTCATCGCGTCCTCAGCTTGCCACGGGAAGGTTGTGCCAACGCGGCTACGGATAAATCCTGTTCAGCGTCCTTGCGAAGGGGATGGTTTCGCGCACATGGTCGAGGCCGCAGAGCCATGCCACCACGCGCTCGATGCCCATGCCGAAGCCTGCGTGCGGCACTGAGCCGTACTTGCGCAGGTCGAGGTACCACTGGAAGGCCTCCAGCGGCAGGCCGTGGTCCAGGATGCGCTGCTTCAGCAGGTCGTAGCTGGCCACGCGCTGCGATCCGCCGATGATTTCTCCGTAGCCCTCCGGCGCCAGCACATCCACGCAGAGCGCCTTGGTCGGGTCGGCGGCGTCCGGCTCCATGTAGAAGGCCTTCACGGCTGCGGGATAGCGGTGCACCATCACCGGGCGGTCGAACTGCGCGCTGATGTAGGTTTCGTCGGGCGAGCCGAAGTCGTCGCCGTAGGTGAATTTGTTCTCGATCAGCCCCTTTGCGAAGGCATCGTCCAGCATGGCGGCCGCTTCGTCGTAGGTGATCTTCGGGAAGGGAGCTTTGATGGCCTCCAGCTTCGCCGGGTCGCGGCCGATGACTTTCAAATCGGCGGCATGGCGCTCCAGCACCTGCGCGGCGATGTGCGAGACGAAGTTTTCCGCCAGCTCCATCAGGCCGTCCAGGTCGCAGTAGGCCAGCTCCGGCTCCACCATCCAGAACTCCGTCAGGTGCCGCCGCGTCTTCGACTTCTCCGCGCGGAAGGTTGGCCCGAAGCTGTAGACCTTGCCCAGCGCCAGGGCCGTGCTCTCAATGTAGAGCTGGCCGGACTGCGTCAGGTAGGCTTCCTCGCCGAAGTAGTCCACCGGGAAGAGCGTGCTGGTGCCTTCGCAGGCCGCCGGCGTCAGGATGGGCGGATCGGTGCGGACAAAGCCGTTGTCGTCCAGGTATTCCGCCGCCGCGCGCATGATGGTCGCACGAATCCTGAGAATCGCCGACTGCCGGGGCGTGCGAATCCACAGGTGGCGATGCTCCATCAGGAAGTCCACGCCGTGGTCCTTCAGCGAGATCGGGAACGGCTGGTCGGCGGGGACGCGCTGGACCACCTCAACATTCTCCACGTCCAGCTCAAAGCCGCCGGGGGCGCGCTTGTCCGCCCGCACCTTGCCCGTGACGATCACGCTGGACTCGTGCGTCAGCGTCTTGATCGACTCGAAGACCTCGGCAGAAACGGCGGCCTTGGGCACAATGCCCTGGATGGTTCCCGTGCCGTCGCGGAAGATGGGGAACAGCAGCTTGCCGCTTTCGCGCAGGTTGTAGAGCCATCCGCGCAGGGTCACGGACTGGCCTTCGTGCGCTGCCAGGCTGGCAATGGTGGCAATCGGCGCGGAGCCGGCTTCAGGCTGTGGCGTCTCGGAATGCATGGGCGGCTTCGGGTCGGTCGGTGGCTGGGATTCCATGGCATCCACAGTGTATCTTGGCACCCCCAGGTAGTTATCTTCGGGCGCTCGACTGTATTATCTTGGCCCTATGGACTCGCTCATTTTCAAGCCCGGCAAAGCCTTCCTCGCCTCGGATTCATGCGTCCCTCCGTGGACGGTGGTTTTCGAGGATGAGGGTGCAGCAGGCTACTTCTACGCCTGCGACCGCGGCCACGCGCAGATGGAAGACAGCATTCTGGACGCCGTGCTGGTCTACAACGTCTCCCGGCTCAGCGATCCGCAGCGCGATTACCTCGCCGCCATCGAGTGGTCGGCCGACGGCACGCGCGCCGTGCTCTATCTCGACGGCAACGCCCAGGCCATCTTCGACTTCTCCGCCCGCCGAGGCTACAGCCGCACCAACTTCCCCAACTTTCAGGATCAGGCGAATGGCCTCTGGTCGCGCGCCTCCCATGAATGGTCGGACGCGATGCTGCAGAGCTTCGAGGCGGAAATCTACAAGTGAGCGCTGGGTGCTAGCTAGACCGCCTTCTGCTCCGCAGCCATTTCGGCAGACCTGCGGTGCGCTTCCACTGATTTTTCGTGAGCTTGGGTCGAATACTCATGCGCCATGCGCGACTGCTCATGGCCGCTCAGGTGGTCCTTCTCGGTGTGGCTGGCTGCGGCGACGCGGTGCGCCTGCGCGGCCCGTTCGTGCATCTCTGCTGCGATGATGTGGCTCTGTGCCGGCATTGTCTTGTGTCCTCTGCCAATAAGAGTGTCCTCTCCGACCTAGGAGTTGTCCGGCAACCGCTCTGGAACCGACTACACTTGAGCTATTGGGAGGCGGCCCATCGGCAACGGGACACAAACCATCGCGCAACCCGAGGAGGAGACGGCGACGTCGGCCGGCAACCCCATTCTTCGACGCGCCAACTGGCAGCAGGCCTTGAGAACGGCTGTTGCGGCAGGGCTGTGCTTGTGGCTGACGCGGCTGCTCGGCCTGCAACAGGGCTACTGGGCCTCCATCAGCGCGGTGGTCGTCATGCAGTCCGAGCGCGGCGCCACCATGCGAGCCTCGCGCGACCGGCTGGTGGGTACAGCCATCGGCGCGCTGCTGGGATGGGTGGCAGGCGGCCTGTGGCACAACGACGTCCTCCTGTACGCGGCCACGATTCTGCTCTGCATGCTGCTGCCCGCAGCGCTCGGCTTCCGCGATGCTGGGCGCCTGGCCGGAGTGGCCGCAACCATCATCCTTCTTGTCCCCTCCAGGCTGCCGCGCTGGATCATGGCTCGCGACCGCTTTTTCGAGGTCAGCTTCGGCATCGTGGTCGCGCTTCTGATTTCCCACCCTGCCTGGGGCGCGTTGATACCGAACCAACAATCCGCAACCAGCGAATGAAGGGCGCATAATTGAGAGGCATGCCTCTTCGCTCCGGTTTCGTCTCCATCCTCGGCCGTCCCAACGCCGGCAAGTCCACGCTGCTGAACGCTCTGATCGGCGAGAAGGTCGCCATCGTCACGCACAAGCCGCAGACCACGCGCAACCGCATCCACGGCGTGCTTGAAGTCCCTCTCAAAAAGAAGGGCAAGGGCGAGCCCGGCCACCCCGCCGCGCAGATCGTCTTCGTCGACACGCCCGGAGTCCACAAGCCGGACACGCAGCTCGACAAGCGCATGATGCAGGAGGTGTACGAGGCGCTGGAGTCGCGCGACGTCGTGCTGCTCATCGTGGACGCGACGCATCGGCTCTCGAAGATCCCACAGAAGCCGTTGGAAGGCGATCAGGAGGCAGCGCATCCGCCGCGCTCCATGACGCAGAGCCGCGTCCAGATGTCCCGCGCCGAGGACGAATTCGTCCTGCAACTGGTCAGCAAGCTCGACTGCCCCGTCTTCCTGCTGCTGAACAAGATTGACGCTGTGCGCGCGGAGGACCTGCTCCCGCTCATCGCCCACTGGTCCGCTCTGCATCCCTTCGCGGAGGTGATCCCCATCTCCGCACGCAAGCAGCAGGGACTCGATCTGCTGCTCGAAAAAATCATCGCGCATCTGCCTGAGGGCCAGCGCTATTACCCGCGCGGCCAGCACACCGACCAGCCCGAGCGCTTCATGGTCGCCGAGCTCATCCGCGAGAAGATCCTGATGCTCACGGGCGAGGAAGTTCCCTACGCATCCGCCGTCGTCATCGAGAAGTACGAAGAGCCGCCGCCTGCCGCAGCCAAACCAAAGGCCAACGCGAAGCTGCCGGTGACGAAAATTTCTGCCGCGATTTTCTGCGAGCGCACCGGTCAA
>JAJZHR010000320.1 GCA_021810815.1 Acidobacteriota bacterium
TTCGAATTTTGTGTCCGCGAGGATGAGTCCCTTGCTGGCGGCGTGCGCGGACGCCTTCTCGTAAATTTTGAGGGTGAGTTCGCGGAGCCGCTCTGCGTTGTCTGCGCCGATGTGCTCGATCATGGTGTCGAAGGAGATGTTCTCGTCGTGGCCGCCGGTATGGATCTTTGCGGCAGGCGTGAAGATGGGCTGGGGCAGGCGCTCGGACTCGCGCAGGCCGGGTGGCAGACGGACGCCGCAGACGGTACCAGTCTGCTGATAGTCCTTCCATCCGGAGCCGGAGAGATAGCCACGAACGACGCACTCGACAGGGAACATGCGAGCGCGGCGAACCAGCATGGAGCGGCCCTGCAGATCCGCGGCATGGACGCGCAGAGCGGCTGGATAGGCTGCGACATCGGCGGTGAGGACGTGGTTGGGAACGACGTCCTTCAGAAGGTCAAACCAGAAGAGCGAAAGCTGCGTGAGGATCTTTCCTTTGTCGGGAATGCCGGTCGCGAGGACGTGGTCAAAGGCGGAGATGCGGTCGGTGGCGACGAAGAGGAGCGGCGCATCCGGCTCCGGGCCGGTGGCGTAGATGTCGCGCACCTTGCCGCGCGCGAAGAGCGTGAGGTCAGGGAAATGGGTCTCGGTGAGGGTGGCCATGGTCAGGCTCGATTGTTCGATGCGGTCGCGGGTTTGTCAACGCGGGCTTGTGCGGGCGCATATCCAGTCGTGCCCAGAGGAGAGATTGCGAGGTCCTTCGCTGCGCTCAGGATGACAACTGATTCCGTTGGAGGGCAACCTATTTCGCTTGCGGCTATTTGTTGCCAAGCCGCTCGGCTACGATGCTGCGGACGCTCTGCTGCACGTCTTCGATGGAGGCATCGTCTTCGATGGCGGCTACGCGCTGGGGCTCGCGCGCAGCGATTGCGCGATAGGCCTGGTATACGCGGGTGTAGAAGGCATCTCCCTCGCGCTCGAAGCGATTTTCATCGGCGCCCTTTTGATGAAGAGCCTTGTCGTTCCTGCGCCGCGCCCTTGCCAGCGATGACTGCAGGCTGGGAAGCAGAAGCAGCGTGAGGTCGGGCTGCAGGCCTTTGCAGATGAGCTGGTGCATGGTTTGGACGGTGGCGAAAGGAATACCTCTGCCGCCGCTCTGGTAGGCCTCGGTAGAGTCGGTGTAGCGGTCGCAGAGGACGATCTTGCCAGCGGCGAGCGCGGGAAGAATGACCTGCTCGATAGACTGGGCGCGGTCGGCGAACATCAGCGCCAGCTCCGCCATGGGAGCGACGCCGCCGGTCTCGGCATCGAGCCGGGAATCGAGCAGAAGGGAGCGGACGCGGTCGCCCAGCGCCGTGCCTCCGGGCTGGCGGGTGCAGACGACGCTGTGTCCGCGCGCTTGGAGCCATGCGGCGAGGCGTTTGAGCTGGGTGGTCTTGCCGGAGCCGTCCAGCCCCTCGAATGTGATGAAGAAGCCCTGTGGCATCCCGCGAGTTTAGCATCCTGGCAGGCGCGCCTGGAGGTGAATCTCCTGGAGCGTCTTCTGCAGCACGCAAGCGGCGTGCTGCGTTGATTGATTGGGGAGAGTTCAGACTGCCATTGCTTGCGTAACGTTTTTGCGCCACTGTTTTGCGCCACGTCTTTGCGTCATGTCTGGGCTTCGCTGGTTGTGACTTCACTTCTTTACGAGGAAGGCCTTGACTACGATGGCATTCGGCTGGACTCCTGCCGGCAGCAGCGTGAAGAGGGAACGGCTCTGGTAGTCTGACCGGGCCTGGGTGCGGATGACGGCGACGTCGCCGGAGCGGGAGTCGACGGCCAGCAGCAGGTTTCCGGCAGCGGAGAGGGCGAGAGCGTCGGGAGCAGAGCCGGTGCGCACGTTGTCGGTTACCTTGCCATCGTCGATGCTGTACGCGCTGACGGAGTCGGCACCGAAGTTGGCGACCCAGAGGGTTGAGTTGTCGGCGCTGACGATGCCTCGGACAGGGTGCTCGCCGATCATGTAGGTGCCGCCGACCTCATTGGCGCTGGTGTCGATTTCTGAAATGGAGTTGCCGTCGAAGTTGGAGACGAAGATTTCGCCGCCATCGGGTTTCATGGCGAGATGGACGGGCGTCTTGCCCACATCGAGCAGGTCGAGTAGAAGGTCTTTGGCCGCAGGTCTGGCTGGCGTGGCGGCGTCTGGCGTGATCGTGGCGGGGGCGGTTGCGGCGGAGGCCGTTGTGGCGAGCTGGATGGCCATGACCTGGTGTCCGCTGGAGCAGGCGATGAAGGCTTTCGAAGAGTCCGGCAGGATGACGGCGTCGGTGGCTCCGGGGCAGCCTTCAAGCACTGTGCGCAGGCGCAGCGGCTGGGTTGCGTCGTCGCTGACCGCGTAGATGGAGATGCTGCCGCTGCCGCGATTGGTGGCTACCAGGGAGCGGCTGTCGGGGGAAATGACGGCTAGTCCGGGCTGCTCGCCTGCGCCTGCGACGGCGATTTCACGGCGACGGTCGAGATCGATCACGCTGATGTTGTTGGAGCCGGAGTTGGCCACGTAGGCGCGTTTGCCCTCCGCGTCCACGCTGACGAAGTAGGGTTGGCGGTGCAGGGGGATGGTGGTGAGGATGTGGTTGGATTCGGTGTTGAGGATGGAGAGGGAGCCGTTGCTGTTGCCGCGGCCGGAGTTGACGATGTAAACCTCGTTGCGTGTTGGACTTGCGGCGACTCCGGTGGGCTGCTGACCGGCCTGAACGACGCGATCTGACCGCAAATTCACCAGGTCGATAACGCTAACTGTATCGCTTCCACCGTTGGTTACGTACGCAAATTCACGGTAATTGGACGGATAAACGGGGAATCCTGAACGGTGGCAGCCGGTGGCTGCGACGAGGAATACGGCGGCAATGCCGGCCAGCGCCAAGCTTCTGGCGGGTTGATGCCGGGGGAGGGACAGCAGTTGCGGGCGACGCCACAGAGGCATCGGCTAGTTCTCCGGAGCCGCTGGCGCGGTCAGGGTGGGGAGGTGGCGCAGCTTCCACCACCTCGATCCAATCCAGGCGGCGTAGCCGAACTGCACCGTCCACGCGAACACGTAGGCGATGAAGAGGTGGCGCTGATTCATGTCGGAGAAGTCGATGTGCATCGGAGGTCCTCTTGTTGACTGCGCTATCGGCGAGTGGCCGGTGCGGTGCTAATTGCTGGTTTGCAGGGACGATTCCAGCTCGCGAAGAGCTGCGTCGCGTTCGACGCGCTGGCGGCCGCGTTCCAGGCTGTAGCGGAGGCCGAGGAGGAAGACGGCCCAGCAGAACCATGCGGCGATGTTCCAGAGGAAGGCCGTGTTCATTCTGGGATCGAGGCCGGAGTCCGCTCCGCCGAAGAAGACGGGCGAGGGATGCTGGGTGCGCCACCAGCGGATGGACATGTAGACGATGGGAACATCGATGCCGGCGAAGATGGAGAGCACGGCGGCGAGGGTATGGGTCTGGCTTCCATTCAGTGCGCCGCCTGCGCCGCTGGACGCGGAGAAGCGGCGCAGCAGCATGTAGCTGACGTAGAGGAGCCAGAGGAGCAGGTAGGTGGTCATGCGCTCGTCCCATGCCCACCAGATGCCCCATGCCGGACGCGCCCAGAGGGAGCCGGTGACAAGGCCGATGGTGGTGAAGACCAGGGTGACTTCGGCGGCGGCCAGGGCGAGAGCGTCAGCGGCCTGGGCTTTCATCGGATTGGAGCGGCGGAAGTAGAGGTATGCGAGCGAGCCGGCCAGGTTCACATAGGGGAAGATGAGGCCCATGATGGCGGAAGGCACGTGATAGTAGAAGATGCGCTGGACTTCGCCCATGGTCGCTTCAGTGGGAGCGACGTAGATGGCCTGGTGGAAGCCATTGGCGAGCAGGGCGAGCGAGAGCAGCAGCCAGAGGCCGCCGACGATTTTCATGGTCCAGTTCCTCGTGTCCACTAGTGTAACGCTATTGGCGAGACCG
>JAJZHR010000321.1 GCA_021810815.1 Acidobacteriota bacterium
CTTGGCGCGCGCAATGCGGTCATAGATCCCCAGCAGCGCCTCGTCGATCTCCACCCGCAGCGACGAACGCTCCTGCTGCAGCTTCTCAAGCTGCGCCTTGTGCTGCCCAGTGGTTTCGCGCGCACGTTGCTGCTCCCGGGCAATCACGACCTGCTGCTCCGCCAGCTCGGTCGATGCCGCCGCGCACTCCGCCTCCAGCTTCTCGGTCCGCTCCAGGCTCTCGATCTCTGCGTCCTCGATGCGGCCGATGCCAGCCTCTGCGAACGCGACCTCGTGCTGCAGCGCCTTGAACTGCTCGTTGGTCTTCACCGTGTCGATCTGCTGGCGATACTTCGCGATCTTCTGCTGCTGATCGCGTATGTCGGACTCGCAGCGCCTGCGCAGCGCCTCCTCGTCCTTCAGAGCCTGGGTGGCACGTTCCACGCTGGAGCGCGCGGCCTGCAAGCGAGCTTCAATCGCTGCAAGCAGGCGCGGAAGGGACGCAATCTCCCCATGCAGCCGGGCCATCTCCATGTCCGCTGCCTGCAACTGCACCAGCCTCTGCATCTCGGTCTGCACGCATACCTCAATTCCGAACCGTCGCGAGCGATTCCGTTCCAGTCATTCCGCGCCAGTTATTGAGTCCCCTGAGATCTCACGGAAATTCTACGTTACCCTGCCAGCGGCTTACTCGACTGAAGCGCAGCGCAGATTCCAGCCCGCAAAGCAACCCCAATAGACCAAATAGCAATAGCGCCTTAGGAGGTATCAGGGTCATTCGTGGAGTCTCATTATAGAGTCCTGCCTCTGTCGCTGGCGAAACCGGGGATATCGCCAGTAAGCGCAGTGCGTACAACCATGTATGCGCTTACCCCATCTGAAAAGATTCAGGGCGGCGGGAAAAGGCGCCAAGGTCAGGATGGATCGATGAACCAAGGCTTTCTTGATGCATCGAGTTTTCGATGACCATGTCTTTTCGATGGCTGCCAGAATCTGAAACAGTCTTTTTGGGGCTAAATTTACTTCTCAGATTATGACTACGACGAGTAGTATAGGAAACCGATTTCGGGTTACTTTGGCCTGAATTGGTCGATTGGATCTCAGTTGGATCTGAAGATCGAAATATTTGTAGATCTTAATCGGAATTACGAACAAATGAAATCGTTTGACCTTAATACTTGAATCATTGTTTGCCTGGGCCATTCACCTGCTTGCGGCCTGCAACGGGAGCTTTGGGCTCCCGGATTCAGGTTCCATGAGCGGCTCTACCGGTTGTTGCTTCTGCGACGACGCTGCACCAAATCATTTGCTGTCTGGGCCAGATCGAAGACACGTATTTATCTATATGTAAACTTTTGCGCAAGTTAGCTTTGAAATTCTTTTTTGGAGTATCACGATGGCCAGTGACAGCAAGTTTTTCAGCGGCGCAACTGCGTTCGTTGCGCGTTGTTCAGCGGCCTGCATTTTTGCGATTGCCGCGCTACCTGGGTTCGCAATTCCGGCCACACCAGCGGTCGTTCAGGTTCCCAGCGTAACCCGCATCGCCGGCACCGCCGCGCCCGGCTATAACACCGACTTCGGCACTGCCACCAGCGTCAACCTGAACGCGCCAACCTTCTCCGTATTCGACTCCGTCGGGAACCTGTATATCTCCGACGCTGCGAATAACTGCGTCCGCAGAATCGACCCCTCCGGCATCGTTTCCACCGTCGCCGGACTCGTGCAGTCTGGCCTGGGAGATACTTGCAACTCCACGCTCAACTCCACGCCGACAGCGGCGCAGGGGCTGCTCGCCCCCGCCGGCCTTGCAACCGATAGCACCGGCGCACTGTATATCGCAGACAGCGGCCATAACTGCGTTCGCAAGCTGCCCGCCGGAGCTGCTGGAACCATCAGCCTGATCCCTGTCGTGGATTCCTGCCAGAACACTGCGCTGACCTCGATCATTCCTTCTCCCAGCGGCATTGCGCTGGACGCTGCCAACAACATCTACGTTGCCACGGCGAATACGACGCTTCCTCTCTACCAGGTGGTGAAAGCGACTTCCTCCACCACCGCCTGCTACGTCGCCGGAACGCCTTCCGCAACTGTGGCGACGCCATGCCCCGGTCTGGTGCCCACTGCGATCCTCAGCAGCCCCAATGGCCTCGTCTTCGGCCCTCTGGGCGACCTCTTCATCGCGGACACGGGCAACTCCTGCGTTCGCGAAGTGAATCTCGCCGCCGGAACCTACTCCACCCCGGTGGGACAGTGCGCGAATGATGGTTCCGGCAATCCAGGCTTTGCGGTCAATAGCCCCTTCGCAATTGCTTTCGGCCCTGAGGGACGTCTGCTGATTGCAAGCAATGCAGCGTCTCAGGTCTATCAGGTCACACTCGGCACAGCCCCGATCTCCATTGCTGGCCTGCCCTTCGGAACCACGGCACCCTATAGCAGCGTCGATGACGGCTCGGCTGCGGTCGATGTCGGCCTTTCCTCGCCGAAGGGACTCTCCGTCAATTCGGTTGGCAACATCTACGTATCGGACACCGGCAACTCGATCATTCGCGAACTGAGCTTCGGAAACCAGTTTCCAGACACTTCCGTAGGATCGACCAGCTCGGCCGCCAATCTCTTCTTCGAAGTCACCGCGCAAGTGACCCTCAGCACGCAGGTCGCCACCGACTTCGCTCTCCTGCACGGATGCTCCGGCCTCTACACGGTGAACGCCACCAAGCCAACCACCTGCCTGGATACTGTCACGTTCACTCCCAAGCGGCCTGGAATTCGCAGATCTCCGCTCACCCTCACCGACTCGGCCTCAGGCAAGACCTACACCTTCCGCCTGGTGGGCAAGGGCACAGGATCGGCCGTCCTCTTTGCTCCGGGCACCATCAACACTCTGGCCTTCAACCTCGTCAACCCCGTTGCGGTCGCAGTGGACACGGCTGGCAACGGCTACTACGCGCAGGATGGAACCGGCCCGGGGCAAGGAGCCCTGTACAAGGCGCCGGTCGGCCCCAATGGCCTCGGCGCTCCGCAACTTCTCGTCGGCCCCGGCGCTGGTCTGAATGTGCCCTCGGCGATGACATGGGATGCAGACGGCAACATCTATATCGCAGACACAGGCCTCAACGCGATCCTGAAGTATGACGCCAACGGCGTCCTCTCCACCTTCGTCTCCGGCCTCACCAGCCCCTCTTCTCTGGCCATCGATGTCTTCGGCAATCTTTATGTCACCGAGGGTGGGACTGCCCACGACCTGCTGGAAATCCAGCCCGGCGGTGAGAAGCACGTGATCGCAGGCAGCGGCGGTTCGTCCGCTGCGAACGGCATTGCTGCGACATCGGCCAGCTTCGTCGATCCAACCGCTGTGGTCGTCAACGCGAATGGCACCATTTACGTCGCCGACTCCGGAGCGCATCTCGTCTTTTCCATCGACTCCGCTCATCTCATCCACCTTGCCGCAGGCAACGGAACCCAGACCGACAGCACTCCCGGCACTGCTCTGGGAACCGGATTCATGGGCAATATCGACCTGGGCGTGGACGCTGCGGGCGATCTCTACATCTCCGACTCGGGAGCGAACCGCATCCTGGTCGTCTATGCCGGACCAGCCTCGAACGGCGCAACCACCATACTCGCTGGAACAGGAAATGCCGGCTTTGCAGGAGATGGCGGCCCGGCGAACCTGGGAGAGCTCAAGAATCCCACCAGCCTGATGGTGGACGGCTCCGGAAATGTCTACTTCATCGACGCTGGCAACAGCGCCGTGCGCCTGGTCAGCTATCCGCAACCCGTGCTGAATTTTGGAAGCATCCTGGAAGGGCAGACCAGCCCTGCGAAGACGACCATCTTGTGGAACGTCGGCACGGACAACCTGAATCAGGTTCCTCCGCAGGTCTTCACCGGAGCGGGCGCAGCGAACTTCAGCATCGATAACTCCACCACCACCTGCGGCCTGTCAATCCTTCCCGGAGCTATC
>JAJZHR010000322.1 GCA_021810815.1 Acidobacteriota bacterium
TGGAGAACGAGTCGGGATCGCTGGGAGCGGTGCGCGACTTCTCTCCCATGGCGCAGAAGCAGTTCGACTCCGCGGTTCCGCAGGGACTGGTCGCCGCAATGGGCAAGAAGCCGGGGACGTGGCAGCCGGGGACGTGGCAGCAGGTGTTTGGCGACGACGCGGACGAGACCTTCGCGGCCTACTCTGTGGCGCGCTACATTGGGCAGGTCGCGGCGGCGGGGAAGAAGGAGTTCGACATACCGATGTATGTCAACAACTGGCTGAAGAGCCCGCGGGCCTACCCCATCCAGACAGTTCCCGGCGAGGACTACCCGAGCGGCGGGCCGACGGAGAACATGCTGGGCGTATGGAAGGAAGCAGCTCCGGGGATCGACATCCTCGCGCCGGACATCTACGTGGCGAACAGCGGCCGCTACCGCGATGTGATGAAGCAGTTCGAGCGGCCGGACAATCCGCTCTTTGTTCCGGAGTCGCTGGGCTTCGGGATGTTCCCGGGCAGCAGCGGATATGCGCGGAACGTGTTCTACGCGCTGGGAGATGGAGCGATCGGATTCTCTCCTTTCGGCCTGGACAGGGCACGCTTCCCTTCTGCTTCGGGCGCTGCATTTTCCGCTTCAGACGGTGCGCTTTCCGACGCCGCGCTGGAGTTGACGACGCAGGCCGACAACTACCGCCTGATCGGGTCGATGGACCGTGTGGTGGCGGCGATGGAGTTCGCAGGCAAGCTGAAGGTCGCCGTGGAGGAGCCGGGAATCGCGCAGAACGAAATCGACTTCCCCGGATGGCGCGCCCTGATCACCTACGCGCCAGCGGACGTCCCAGGCCCGCGCGTGGCATCGCCAACATCGCGGCTGCATGTGGGGCGCATCCTGGCGGCACAGATTGGCCCCAATGAGTTCCTGGTCGCCGGCATGGACGCTCGGGTGGACTTCCTTACGCCCATCCGCGTCGGCAAACTGGCTGGCCAGAAGAGCATGCAATACCTGCGCGTGGAGGAGGGATCGTATGACGGCAAGACGTGGAAGCCAACGCGCATCCGCAACGGCGACGAGACCGACCACGGCCTCGTGTTCCCTTCCGCCGGAGCCGTGCTGCATGTGAAGGTCGGGACGTATTAATTCAATGGAGCTTCGGCAAGTCAAGGAGGAGCAGCAGATTGCTCCGCTTCGCTCCTGAATGAACACGCAAGCTCCTGCTGAATAAAAAGCAAGCTCTCGCTAGGAGCGTTGCCGCACCACGCGCTCATACAGCGCGGCGTACTCTTCCGCCGGGCGCTTCCAGGAGTAGTCCTGCGCCATGCCGTTCTGCATCAGGGCGCTCCATGCCTCTTTGCTGCGGAAGGTGTCCAGCGCCCACCTGGTGGTGTCCAGCAGTGCCTCCGGCGTATAGTCCCGGAACTTGAAGCCGGTGCCGGTGTTGGTTTCCATGTCCCAATTGTCGATGGTGTCGTCCAGGCCGCCCGTCGCATGAACGACAGGCACCGTGCCATATTTCAGGCTGTAGATCTGGTTCAGGCCGCACGGCTCGTAGCGGGATGGCATCAGGAAGAGGTCGGCTCCGGCCTCGATCTTGTGCGCGAGCACATTGTCGTACTTCACCATCACGCGCAGCTTGCCTGGAAAGCGGGCCTCCATCTCGCGCATCATGTCTTCGTAGAACTGCTCGCCATTGCCAAGGGCGATCAGCACCATGTCTTCCAGGGCGAGCTTGTCGATCGTCTCGGAGAGCAGATCAAAGCCCTTCTGCGAGGTGAAGCGCGACACAAGGCCGATCACCGGCGTCTCTGCGGCAATGTGGTCCAGGCCGAAGGCGTGCAGCAGGTCGCGGCGGCACTCCTGCTTCCCTTCCAGATTCGCCGCCGTGTAATGCGCTGCGATGTTGTGGTCCGTAGCAGGGTTCCACTCCGCGTAGTCCACTCCGTTCAGGATGCCGACCAGATCCGCCGACCTGTCGCGCAGCACGCCGTCCAGCGACGCTCCAAGCTCCGGCGTCTGTATCTCCTCGGCATACTTGCGGCTCACGGTGGTGATGGCGTCCGCGTACACGATGCCGCCTTTCAGGAAGTTCACCGTGTCGAAGTGCTCCAGCTTGTCCATGGTGAACATGTCCCACGGCAGCAGCAGCTTCTCCATCGTGTCGGGCGGGAACCATCCCTGATAGCCTGCGTTGTGGATGGTCAGCACGCTGGGAACATTCCGCAGCACGGGATCGAAGAAGTAGGTGGAGCGCAGCAGCACGGTCAGCATCGACGCCTGCCAGTCGTGCACATGGAAGACGTCGGGAACGCCGAGCTGCTTGGACGCCTCCAGCACGGCGCGGCAGAACAGGCCAAAGCGCTCGGCATTGTCGCCGTAGTCGCCGCTTGGAGTGGAATAAAAATTCTCCCGGTCGAACATCTCCGGGCAATCGACGAAGTAGTGCTGCACGCCGTGCGTGACGCCTCCGTCGAGGATGGCAGCGAAGCGGTTGTAGTACGCGAACGGAATCGTCACGCTGCGCAGCGCCACCGGGGGATTCGGAATCATCTTCGCCACCTGGCGGTAGCGCGGCAGGTACACCGTGACGCGATGG
Organism: Acidobacteriota bacterium; assembly: GCA_021810815.1. Classification (GTDB taxonomy): domain Bacteria; phylum Acidobacteriota; class Terriglobia; order Terriglobales; family Acidobacteriaceae; genus JAJZHR01. The sequence goes on from JAJZHR010000322.1 coordinate 2,572, forward strand.
CCCAGTTTCGCCAACTCCGCTGGCAGCGATCCCACCACATCCGCCAGCCCGCCTGTCTTCGCGTACGGTACGCATTCGGAAGCCGCAAATACGATGTGCATCCTTTTCCTTCCCTCACTGTTCAACACAGCCTTGCTACAACTGCCGAACCAACGGCTAGTTTATCCCGATTGGATGCGACAATCAGCATGTCGCCGCAAGGAAGCCGCGAGCAAGCCATCAGGAAGCCATGAGGAAGCCTGAAGGAGCCCGGAGAAATCACCCATGAAGCACAAACCAAAACTCGGCCAGAATTTCCTCGTCGATCCCGGTGCTTCGCAGCGCATCGCGGACGCTGCAGGCGACGTGAGCAACCGCACCGTCCTCGAAATCGGCCCTGGGCACGGCGCGATCACCATGCCTTTGCTGGCGCGCTGCGGACACCTCATCGCCATTGAGCTGGACACTTCCCTCTTCAAGGAGCTGCAATTCCGCTTCCGCGACCGGCGTCAGGTGCAGGTTCTGCACGCCAGCATTCTGGAGACGAAGCTGGAGTCTCTGCTTGAGCCCGGAGAGAAGGCCATCGTTGTCGGCAATCTGCCCTACTACATCACGTCGGACATTCTGCTGAAGCTGTTCGGCGAGCACGCGCACATCGACCGCGCCGTCCTGATGGTGCAGCGCGAGGTGGCCGACCGCGTGGCAGCGGCTCCCGGCTCCCGCGACTACGGCCTGCTCTCCGCGACGGCGCAGATGTATGCGAGCGTTCAGAATCTGTTCACGCTGCCGCCGTCGGCGTTCTCGCCTCCGCCAGAGGTCCACTCCTCCGTGCTGCGCATGACCTTCGCTCCGCGCTTCGAAGAGCTGGGCGTGGACGCCATCGGCTTCGACCGGTTCCTGCACCAGTGCTTCGCGCAGAAGCGCAAGACGCTGGCAAACAATCTCCGCGCAGCCGGCCACGAGCCGGAGGCCATCCGCTCCGCTCTGGACGGAGCTGGCATCTCCCCGCAGGCCCGCGCCGAAGCCACCAGCCTGGAGGCGATGGCCGCTCTCTACAAACTGCTGCCCGCTGCAGACAAGACCTCAGTGGGGAGTTGATGGCAAGGGTGGAGGGTTGTAGCGCGGCGCAGGAGACGGCGCTGGAGTTGGCCGGGATGGCGCCGGGGCGCTCGGACGCTGCGGCATAGGCCGGGGCGTATATCCGCCCTGCCCCTGCCCCTGCCCCGTGCCTGGCCGCGAAGGCGTGCTGTAGACCGGCCGCTGCGGCATGGGGCGCTGCTGCACACCGCGCTCCACCGGACCCACGCCATTCCGCGGCTGGTACACCGTCCGCGCTCCGCTGGAAGGCGAACCTCCGAAGCTTGAACCACTGGCAGCCCCACTG
>JAJZHR010000323.1 GCA_021810815.1 Acidobacteriota bacterium
ATCGCAAAGAAAGGGATACCGCCGCATCACGGAATAATCGCCGTCTTGATATCCACGACTCCCTGCTGCGACCGCGTCATCATCTTCGCAAAAACCTCTGGAACCCGCGCCAGATCCACTCGCCCCGTAATGTATTCCGCGCACTTGAAGCGCCCGCTGCGGATCAGGCCGAAGGCCGTTCTACAGGTCGCCGGCGTGTGATGGAAGCTGGCCTTCAGGGTAATGTCGTTGTAGTGCAGCCGATTGGTGTCCAGCTCGACTTTCGTCCCCGCAGGAGGTCCGCCGAAGAAGTTGACCACTCCGCCCTTGCGCACCATCTCCACCGCCCACTGCCACGTCATGGGCGTCGCGACCGCCTCGATCACAACGTCCGCGCCGCGCTTGTCCGGAGTCAGCGAGCGCACCGCATCCGTCGGGTCCACTCCCTCCTGAATGCGAACCACCTCGCTCGCTCCGAAGGTTCGCGCTGCCGCGATCTGGTCTTCGCGCTTCACGACGGCAATCACGCGCACCCCGGCGAGCTCCGCCACGTGCATGAACATCAGGCCGATCGGCCCGGCGCCGATGACCACCATCAGGTCTCCCGCCCTTGCCGCGCTCTCCTCCAGCCCGCGAACCACGCAGGCCAGCGGCTCCGTCAAAGCTGCGTGCTCGAAGGGAACATCCTCCGGCACATGCAGCATATTCTTCTCGACGATCCGCGCGGGAATGCGGATGTACTCCGCATACGCCCCATTGTTGAACAGCAGATCATCGCACAGATTCTGCTGACCGCGCCTGCAGAAGTAGCACGCGTCGCAGGGAGCGGAGTTCAGCGCCACCACGCGGTCGCCAACCTTGAAACCCGCCACGCCATCGCCGACCTGCTCCACCACTCCCGCCAGCTCGTGGCCAAAGAGCATCGGCGGCTTCAGCATCTTGGCGTGGTAGCCCCGCCGATAGACCTTCAGATCCGTCCCGCAGGTGAGCGCAGCCTTCACGCGCACCACCACTTCCCCGGCAGCGGGCACAGGCATCGCCACCCGCTCCACGCGCAGGTCTTCCTTGCCGTACAGTACAGCCGCAATCATCTGGCTCGACATCGCTCCTATTTTCTCACCTGCAGCCGGGGATCCGGCGTGCGGCGCACCTGCCTGCATCTTGGACGCAACTCAAGGCTGAATCACGATCTTCATCGAGTCCGCCTGCGGGTGCGATGCAAGCGTGATCGCCTCCACGGCCTGCTCCAGCGGAAAGCGGTGCGAGATCAGTTGCGTCAGGTCGAAGCCGTTGCGGTAGCCCTCGAACACCAGCGCTGCGCCCTCGTCCTGAATCTCCACCGACGCGCTGTACGACCCCATCAGCGTCTTCTCATCCATGCAGACTGCGGCGGGGTTGATGCCGGTCTCCCCATGCTGCGTCGCGGCGAAGAGCATCACCCGTCCGCCCGGCCGCGCAGCATCCATCGACTTGCGGATCAGAGCGTCCACGCCTACGGCAAGAATCACAGCGTCCGCGCCGCGCCCACCCGTAGCATCCTTCGCAGCGGACACAATATCCGCTCCCGGCTCCAGCGGATGCTCCAGGCCGAAGCGCGCCGCAACCGCGTGGCGCTCCGGGTAAAGGTCGGAGGTCAGCACCTTCGCTCCCGTCCGCTTCGCCAGCGCCGCCAGAATAATCCCAATCGGCCCCTGACCAATCACCAGCACCGTCTCATCCGGCTGCAGGTTCAGCAAGCGAACGCCCTTCAGGCACGTGTTCACCGGCTCGATAAACGCCGCCTGCTCGAACGGCACATCGTCGGGAATCTTCACCAGTCCGCCGCGCACAATCCAGTCCATCACGCGGATGTATTCCGCGAACCCGCCGCCGGCCGGCTCAAACCCCGCCGTGCAGCCCACCTTCTTGTACGTCTCGCATTGCGCGAAGGTCTTCTTCCGGCAGTAGTAGCAATGACCGCAGGGGATGTGGTGGAAGGCCATCACGCGGTCGCCCACAGCGAAGCCCGCAACCCCTGCGCCCACCGCAGCGATCGTCCCCGCCATCTCATGCCCGAAGATGCGCGGCGCAGAATGCGATCCCGTGTGAATCTTCTTCAGGTCCGTGCCGCAGATGCCGCAGGTGTGGATGCGCACCAGCACTTCGCCGGCCTGAATCTCCGGCACCAGAACCATCTCCACCCGCACATCATTCACGCCGCGATAGACAGCAGCGCCCATCGTCGATGGAATTGCAGCTATATCGTTCACCTTCATGCTCCTAAACACCGCCCATGCGATTGGCGCGGTCCCAGTTCTTTTCCCCTCAGGAATTGCTCGTCTTTGCCCTCAGGAATTGCTCGTCTTTGCCCGCAGAAACTCCTCGACGACACCAGCCAGCGCCTTCGATGCACGCGCGCTTCCGCTTCCCAGCGCCATCAGCGGCCCCCAGGATTGCGGCCGCAGCGCCACATGCAGCAGAAAAGACGGAAAACGCAGTTGGCCCGTCGCGTCGATGAAGCGGTTCAGATCCGGCAGGCGCGCCTCCGCATCATCCGATACCGCCTTGATGCAGCCCATCGGGATCGCGCGCATCGCAGCCAGCCGCGCAACCGTAGCCGCCTCCATGTCCACCATCACCGCTCCATAAGTCTCAAACAGCCGCCGCTTCTCCGCTGCATCGGCGACGCGCGCCGTGGTTGCAATGCTGAGCACTTTTTCGCCCCCGGCCAATGTAGAGGCGGCCAGCGGAAAGCGCTCCCCTGTCTGCGCGTCGATCACCTGTGTCAGCACGCGGCAATCTCCCACGCGACTCGCTCCCGGATGCCCCTTCGGCGCCAGCGCCCCTGCCACTCCCACCGACAGCACCACATCGAGCGGCCCATGCGCTTCCGCCGCAGCAAACGCTCGGCGCGCAGCCTCTGCTCCCATGCCGGCGCACACCGCAATCGCTGCATCGCCGTTGCCATCCGTGCGGGTCCACATCAGAATATGCCGGCCCGGGCTCGGCAGTCGCCGCCACTCCTTCACCAGAGGCTTCAACTCGCCCGGAAGAGCGGCGATGATCGCAATTCTCATGGCTGTGGCGCGTACCCGTTCGCGATGAACCAGTCGATCGCAGAGCGCAGAGCGTTGTACACCGGCAGCACCCTGAAGCCCAACTCCCGCTCCGCCTTGGCCGACGACGCGAACATCTTCTTCTTCCCCATGCGCACCGCCTCCACCGTGGCCCGCGGCTCCTTGCCGCGCAGCTTCCCGGTGATCGTCTCGTCGAAGAAGGCGAACGCCATGGCGACGGCGTGCGGCACCTTCATGGTCGGCGATGGCAGCCCGGTGATGGCGGACATCTTGTCCAGGATCTGCTTCAGCGTCAGATTCTCGCCGCCCAGGATGTAGCGCTCGCCCGGGCGTCCCTGATCGAGCGCCGCCACGTGCATGCGAGCGACCTCCGCCACATCCACCAGGTTCAGCCCCGTATCCACATACGCCGGAAAATTCCTGTTCAGAAAATCCACCACAATGCGGCCGGTCGGCGTTGGCTTCGCGTCGTTCGCGCCGATGGGCGTGGTCGGGTTCAGGATCATCACATGCTGGCCTGCCTGCGCCGCTTCCATCGCCACCTGCTCGGCCATGAACTTCGACCGCTTGTAGTGGCCGATCATGTCGGCCAGAGAAACCGGCGTCGCCTCGTCCACGATGCTGCCATCGCTCCTGAAGCCCATGGTTGCGACGCTCGACGTGTAGACAACGCGCTGCACTCCGGCCTCGCGAGCCATCTTCAGAAGGCCGCGCGTGCCCTCCACGTTGGCCGCATACATCTCCTTCGGGTCGCGCACCCACAGCCGGTAGTCCGCCGCAACATGCACCAGTGCGTCGCATCCCGCAAGCGCAGAGCGCAGCCCCTCAGGCTGGCGCAGGTCGCCGACCACCGTCTCCG
>JAJZHR010000324.1 GCA_021810815.1 Acidobacteriota bacterium
GGCGGACCACGCATCGGCGGCAAGGACGGGGTCGATGGCGCGGAGGCCAGCGTGTACGCGGCGGATCGCTTCGGCAAGTTCCGATGCGGGGCTGTCTTTCAGCAGGTAGCCTCGAGCGCCGGCGTCGAGCGCCCGACGAAGATAGCCGGGACGCGCAAAGGTGGTGAGGATGATGACGCGCGCCTGGGAGCCTGATTCCTTTAGAAGCGATGCGAGTTCAAGGCCCGTGATGTGCGGCATCTCAATGTCCGTGACGATGATCTCGGGTCGATGCTCACGGTCCATTCGCTGCGCCTCGCGCCCGTCGGCGGCCTGGGCTACCACCTGGATGTCAGGCTCCAGATCCAGAAGAGCGGCCAGGGCCCCGCGGAGCATGGTCTGGTCTTCAGCCAGAAGGACGCGGATCGAAGTCGAGGTTGGCTTGGTTATTCTCATTCGGGCAGTTGGATTTCCAGTCGTGTACCCGCCTCGCGTGTCAGGATCAGACGCCCGCCCAGAGACTGCAGGCGCTCGCGCATGCCGCGCAGCCCATTGCCTTCCCGGATATCGCCGGGCTGGCCGTCGTCTTCGATGATGAAGCGGCGCTGGCCGTCTGTTGTGATGAATCGAAGCCGGCAGTTTTGTGCGTGGGCGTGGCGAACGATATTGGTGACAGCTTCCCGCAGCGCCAGGGCGAGGACGCTCTCTTCAGTCGCGGTCAGTCTGGTCTCCACCGCGTCAGTGGTCTCCATGTGGAGCACGACGCCGGCGGTGTTCAGTGTCTTGCGTGCAGCCTCCATCTCTGCGCCGAGACCGTGGGCGCGGTAGCCGCCAATGGCCTCGCGCACTTCAGCCAGGGCGTTGCGAGCGGTGAGTTCAATCTCTGCGATCTCCTTTGCCGCACGGGCCGGATCATGGGCGGTCAACCGCCCCGCAAGCTCGCTCTTCAGCACGATGAGCGAAAGCGTGTGGCCGAGGACATCATGGAGGTCGCGCGCGATGCGTTCGCGTTCGGCGACAGCAGCGAGCGCAGCAATCTCTCCCTGCGCCATGCGCAGCCTGGCGTTCGCCTTGTGTTGTTTCGCAAAGAGCAGATTGCCCCCGCCAATGGCGAGGGCGAGGAATGATCCAAACCAGCCGACGGCGAGTGCAACGTTCCAGCCAAGAGCATGAAGAGAGTAGACCTCGGCAAGCAGGGTGGCACATTCGAAGGCGATGAAGCCAATGGTGACGTACGCTTCATCATCCACAAACGGCAGCAAGGCTGCGGCGTAGATGAAGAAGTTGAGGCCGCCGGAGTTCCAGGGAACGCTGAGAACTCCGAGGAGGAAGATGATGCCCACCATCCCGTATCGCCAACGCTTGCTGCAGGAGACGGAGTAGACGTAATAGACGACGAGGAAGACCGCAAATACAACCAGCGTTCCAATCCAGTGGCGCAGGCTCGGATTGAAGACGGGATCAACGAACAAGAAGGCCGTGTAGATAAGCCAGAAGAGGCTAGCCCCCTTGTTCTTTATCTTCCGCCTCGTGTTCTTCAGGGTTTCCATGGGAGAGAACATGGGATCTTCGTACCAGATTACGCGTTTTCTTCCTGCCTCTGGAAAGCGAGCCAGGTAATACCGAGCATGATCAGCGTAAAGCCCAATAGTCCGAAGAGGTGGCTGCTGAACGCCCCTTCAGAGGACGCTCCGAGAGCAGCGTACATGATCTGGGCCAGATGGAAGGTGGGAAAGATCGGGGCGATCTGCTGTATGACGTGAGGAAGAAACTGCAGCGGGACCCAGAGGCCCGAGAGGAAGCTCATGGGCAGGTAGATGAGGTTGGCGATACCGCCGGCGGAGGCTGGCGGGACCAGGAATGCCATGGCAAGTCCAAGGCAGGAGAAGGGAGCGGCGCCCAGAGCAGCGATGGCAAGGATGCGAAGAAACTCAAAAGACGTGATCTGCACGTGTCCGAAGAAGACACCGAGCAGCGTGAGAATGGACACGATGGTGAGGGAAAATGCTGCGGCCATGCATACCTTGGACAGCACGTACGCGAGTGGGGGCATAGGGCTTGCCTGTTTCAGCTCCAGCCACCCGGCGGAGCGATCCAGGGCGACTCCAACACCGATGCCGAAGATGGCTGCGCCGAGCGAGCCGAAGATGGCATAGCCGCCAAGCAGGTACTTGGCGACAGCTACGGCGCCAATGGTTTCGTTGCGGTTCATCATCAGGCCGAAGAGGCAATAGAACATGACGGGAAAGCCGATGGAGGAGAGGGAGAAGGCTCGCGTGCGGAGGGCACGCAAAACTTCGTAGCGGATCTCCGTGAGGAAGATGCGAATGGCCCGCGAGGTTGGGTTGGCACTTGAGGCGACGGGGAGAGTCACAGAGGGGGTAGACATGGCTGGCTCCGTTCAGTTTTCTGCGGTAAGGGTAAGGAAGGCATCTTCCAGTGCGGGGCATTCCACCTCCAGCGCACTGAGCGAGCGGTCGAGAACGAGCATCTCGCGCAGGGCAGCTTCCGGCTGCTCTGTGGTTATCTCTGTGAGATGACCGGTCGTGGAGACGGCAAGGACGCCGGGCATGGCCTGCAGGTGGTCCGCCGTGAGGGTTGTGGCGCAGCGGACGATCTTGAAGCCGTTCGCTGTTGCGGAGGGGTAGCCGGCGCCCATCGACTTTACTTCAGCCGGGGTGCCTGCGCAGATCACCCGCCCCTTGTTCATGACGATGATGCGATGCGCCAGCGCGTCGGCTTCTTCCAGATAATGCGTGGTCAGGAGGACGGTTTTACCGCGAGCAGCCAGCGCGCGGATCTCTGCCCATATCGCGCGGCGCGATTCGATATCGAGCCCGACAGTGGGTTCGTCCAGAAAGACGAGGTCAGGATCGCCGGCCAGCGCGATGGCGAAGAGCACGCGCTGCTTTTGCCCGCCGGAGAGCTGCCCGAAAAATCGATCCTCCAGGCCCTCCAGCGCAGCGGCTTTCATCAGATCCTCATAGGGCATGGGGTTGGAGTAGTAGCCGCGGAAGATGTTGATGTGCTCGCGAACGCGCAGCATCTCCGGCGCGCGGCCTACCTGCAGCATCACGCCGGTGCGCAGGCGCGTGTGCGGATTGCGCGGGTCGGATCCGAAGACACTCACCGTACCCGAGGTTGGCGCACTGAGGCCCATCATCAGCTTGACGGCGGTTGACTTGCCGGCGCCATTCGGGCCGAGAAGAGCAATGACCTGACCACTGCTCAAGTGGAGCGACAGATGGTCAACGGCGGTGACACCGTTCTTGTACCGTTTGGTTGTGTTTTCCAGCGAAGCAACAGTTTGCGTTGCAGAGAGCATTGGGCCTCCTCAGATCGTTGTGACTACGAGACTGAGTATGGAGAGCCCACTGCCGTGATGGGAGTGTGGTGTGTCAGCAATCGGCCATGACGTTTGTCACACAACCGGAAGGCGGGAACCTTGTGGCTGAAGAATGCCGCGGCGGGTGTTTCGCCTGCAGCCGGGTGAACGGCAACAGCCCGGCATCGCGGAGCAATCATTCGGAGGCAAAAAATATGGAGTGAAACGGCTGAAAGAGATGCCTAACCTTTGCGCCAGAGGCGCCAGGGCGTGACGGAAACAGCATCAATCGATCGAGATCTTGCGCAGTAACCGGAAGTCCGAAAGCATCTTGCCTGTTCCCAGCACGACGCTGGCCAGCGGGTCATCGGCGATGGTTACGGGAAGCCCCGTCTCCTCACGGATGCGCTTGTCCAGGTTCTTGATCAGCGCGCCGCCGCCGGTGAGCACAATGCCCCGGTCCGAGATGTCCGCGGACAACTCAGGGGGTGTGCGCTCCAGCGCTACGCGAATCGCATTCATGATGGTGGCGATGCACTCGGAGAGCGCCTCGCGGATCTCGGTATCATCGATAGTGATG
>JAJZHR010000325.1 GCA_021810815.1 Acidobacteriota bacterium
GACTCGATCAGCGAGATGATGCCCATGCTGCTGGGCAGCGAGGTGACGCCGCAGATTCTGGACGCAGGGTTCAACCTGGACTACATCGACGCGACCGCTCTGGACGCCGCCGGCATTCAGCACAAGCTGCTGGTGCTGCCGGGCGTGGAGCAGATGCCGCTGGCCACGTACAGGAAGATCGCCGCATTCGCAAAGAACGGCGGCATCCTGGTGGCAACGCGGAGGCTGCCTTCGCGCGCGCCCGGCTTCAAGACGCCGCAGGCAGACTCCGACGCAGTGAAGGAGCTATCGCACGAGTTGTTCGAAGCTCCGAATGCGCCCGGGCACCTGGTGACGGATGAGACACAGCTGGGAGCCACGCTGGACAAGCTGCTGCAGCCGGACATGAAGCTGTCCACACCGACGCCTGAGATCGGCTTCATTCACCGCAAGCTGCCGAACGAGGACATCTACTTCGTTGTGAACACCAGCAACCAGCGGCACCAGTTCAACGCGACCTTCGGCGCGAATCGCACCACGGCACAGGTCTGGGATGCGACGACAGGGAAAGCGGAGCGCGCGGTCTCAGCGAAGTCCATTGCGCTCAACCTGGCACCGTATGATTCGCGCTTCATCATCCTGAGCAATGGGACGATTCCGGCAGAGCCAGCGACGCCAGCGGCCACCGCGCCGGAGCCGCTGGATATTGCCAGCGGATGGTCCGTCACCATCCCGGCGTCGCCAACCAGCCACGCCGAAACCATCCAGATGGCACACCTGCACTCGTGGACCGACGACGACGCCACGCGCTACTTCTCCGGTCGCGCCACCTATACGAAGACCATCAACGTGCCTGCGGAGTTCCTGAAGCCGGGTCTTGAAACCGACATCGATTTCGGCCCCGGCACACCCATCGACCCCTCCCATGAGAAGCCCGGAACGCGGCCCTATGCGTACATCGCCAGCCCTGTGCGCGAGGTTGCGGAGGTCTACGTCAACGGCAAGGACGCAGGGTCCGTGTGGGCTCCGCCGTATGTGGCCAACGTCAGCGGGCTGCTGCATGCGGGCAGCAACGAGATCAGGATCGTGGTGGGCAACACGGACATGAACACGCTCGCCGGACGCTCGCTGCCGAACTACTCCCTGCTGAACAGCCGCTACACCGAGCGCGCCACGCCGCAGGATCAGCAGCTTATTGCTCCGCTGCCATCGGGAATGCTGGGGCCGGTGAAGCTGACGGCACACGCGCAACAGTAGGCGGGCGCGGCAGCCGTTGCAGCTTCAAGGGCAACAGCAAAGGCAACGGAAGAAGCAGATTCCTTCGCTTCGCTTCGGAATGACAACCAGAAGAGCGAGCATTCGTTGCGGCATGGAGGGGGATGGGCTTCGGCTCATCCCCTTCTTGCTGGAATGCTGCAGCCAGCCGGGAAAATGAGTTGCTTCCTGTGAGCCCTGGGCTGCTTCCGGAGCGCCCTCAACACCTACAATAGGCTCCATGCACCTTCCCCTTTCGACGGCGCAGCGTCTGCCCGCGCTGGACCTCGCGCTGGTCGCGGCCTACCTCGTCGGCATCACGCTGTTCGGTCTCCACTTCCGCAGCAAGGACCGCACGCTGCGCGGATATTTCCTTGCTGGACGCAACATTCCGTGGTGGGCCATCTCGCTCTCCATCGTGGCGGCGGAGACCAGCACGCTCACCATCATCAGCATTCCCGGGCTGGCCTATGCGGGCGACTTCGGCTTCCTGCAGATCGTGTTCGGCTATCTGGCCGGACGGGTGGTTGTGGCGCTGGTCTTTCTGCCGAAGTATTTTCAGGGCGAACTCTTCACCGCGTACCAGCTCATCGACCGGCGCTTTGGAGCGCGGCTGCACAAGGTGACAGCCGCACTGTTCCTGCTGACGCGCGCGGCTGCGGAAGGCGTCCGCGTCTTTGCAGTCTCTATCGTCATCGGCATCGCCATCGGAACGCGCGACATTCCCTCCATCGCCATCATCTCCGCTCTGACGCTGCTCTACACGCTGGAAGGCGGGATGGCGGCGGTGATCTGGACCGACGTGGTGCAGATGCTGCTCTACATCGGAGGAACGCTGGTTGGCCTGTGGACGCTGGGGCATCGCGTCCACGGCGGATGGGCGACGATCACGCAGGTGGCCGGCCATGCAGGCAAATTCCATCTCCTCAACTTCGCTCTGAACCTGACCACGGCGTACACCTTCTGGGCCGGCCTGCTGGGCGGCATGTTCCTGACCATGGCCAGCCACGGCACGGATCAACTGATGGTGCAGCGCCTGCTGGTGGCGAAAACACTGCGCGACTCGCGGCTGGCACTGCTCTCCAGCGGGCTCGTCATCCTGCTGCAGTTCACGCTGTTCCTTCTGGCAGGAGCAGGTCTTTACGTCTTCTACATGCAGCACCCTCCGGCGATTCCCTTCGCCAGCGCGGACCGCATCTTCCCTACTTTCATCGTGACGGAGATGCCCAGCGGAGCGTCTGGCCTGCTGGTGGCAGCGATCCTCGCAGCTGCGATGTCGAACCTCAGCGCGGCGTTGAACTCGCTTTCCTCCACCAGCGTCATCGACTTCTACATGCACTGGCGGCCGATTGCGAAGGAGCGCGAGCGCACGTTCGTCTCCCGCTCGTCCACCTTCTTCTGGGCGGTCGCCCTCTTCGTGCTCGCTATTTTTTCTCGCGGCGGAGGACATGTGGTGGAGGTGGGACTCTCCATCGCATCGGTGGCATACGGAGCTATGCTCGGCGTCTTCCTTCTCGGCACACTCACACGCACGGCAACGGAAACAGGAGCCATTCTCGGCATGATCACAGGCTTCGCTCTCAACATCTTTCTGTGGCGGCAGCAAGCCGCTCTCCACTTTACCCTGGCGGCGCACACGGTGACGCTGCCGAAGATTGCATGGACCTGGTATGTCCTGATCGGATCGATGGTGACGTTTGCCACAGGCTACCTGGCGAGCGCGCTTCTCCGCGTGCTGCGAAAGACGCCTCCCGCAGTCGCCACGGCGGCGCTGCTGCTCTGCGCGTTCCCCTGCGCCACGACAGCGAGGGCCCAGGCTCCGCAGGCGAGGCCGGCAACTGCGGGTGCGCTGGCCGATGCAGCCCAGGCTCGGAGCGCGAAGGCAGACTTCTCGCAGATCGATGCGCTGATGGCCGACGCTCTTGCTGCGCACCAACTGCCCGGAGCGGTCGTTCTCATCGGCCACAACGGCCGCGTGGTGTTCGACAAAGCCTATGGACACCGCTCGCTCGAGCCCACGGTGGAGCCCATGACGCTGGACACCATCTTCGACATGGCATCGCTCACCAAGTGCCTGGCCACAGCGACCGCCATCATGCAGTTGCATGAAAAAGGCCTGTTGAACTTCGACGACCCGGTGGCGAAGTACCTTCCCGCGTTCGCAGCCAATGGCAAGGAACACGTCACCATCCGCGAACTGCTGACGCACTACTCCGGCCTGCCGCCGGATGTGGATCTGAAGCAGCCGTGGACGGGCAAAGAGGCGGCTGTCCGGCTGGCAATGAACTCCACGCTGATGTCTCCGCCGGGAACAGTGTTCCGCTACAGCGACATCAACTTCATCACGCTGGCGCTGATCGTGGAGAAGCTGAGCGGACAGTCTCTGGACCAGTACGCGCAGCAGCACATCTTCGCACCGCTCGGCATGGAGCACACGCGCTTCCTTCCGCCAGCTTCATGGATTCCCGAGATCGCGCCGACCGCGTATGACGAGAACGACCACATGCTGCGCGGCGTCGTTCACGACCCAACAGCGCGCCGCATGGGCGGAGTCGCAGGACACGCGGGAGTGTTCTCCACCGCCTCCGATATCTCCCTCTTCGCGCAGGCGCTGCTGGACAAGCTGGCGGGCAGACCAAGCA
>JAJZHR010000326.1 GCA_021810815.1 Acidobacteriota bacterium
TGTGGTTCTGGAGGAGCAAAGGCCAACCGCAGATGGCGTGGAGGAACGCGGATCAGGCGCGAAAGGGAATGGACAGACGGAGCAAAGGTGCATTAAGGGGCTGAAGCTGCGCGATGGGCGGACGATCTTCGCGAGGGCGGTCGTCATCACGACGGGAACGTTCCTGAACGGACTGATCCACTGCGGAGAGCAGCAATACACGGCGGGGCGCAGCGGCGAGCCGGCGAGCCAGTTGCTGGGCGAGGCGCTGAAGCGACTGGGGCTGCGCGAGTGCAGGCTGAAGACGGGGACGCCGCCGCGTCTGGACGGGCGCACGATTGACTGGTCAAAGTTTCAGGAGCAGCCGGGGGACGCCGACCCGACTCCTTTCAGCTTCCGGACAAAGAAGATCACGCAGCGGCAGATCAGTTGCCACATCGCATACACCACGCCGGAGACGCTGCGCATCATTCGCGAGAACGTCCACCGCTCGCCCATGTACACGGGAGCGATTGCTGCGATCGGACCTCGCTACTGCCCGTCGATCGAAGACAAGATTGTGCGCTTCCCGGACAAGGAACAGCACCAGTTGTTTCTGGAGCCGGAGGGGCTGAACACGCACGAGGTGTACGTGAACGGCATGAGCACGTCTCTGCCGATGGACGTGCAGGCGGCGATGATCGCGTCCATCCCGGGGCTGGAGAATGCGGAAATGCTGCGGCCCGGCTACGCCATCGAGTACGACGCGATTGACCCGACGGAACTGGATCGAACACTGAATGTGAAGTCCATCGAGGGGCTGTATCTTGCGGGGCAGATCAATGGTACCTCCGGCTATGAGGAAGCAGCATGCCAGGGATTGATGGCGGGCATCAACGCGGCTCTGCATGCGAAAGGCGAGGCGGGTTTCTGGCTGGATCGCACGGAGGCGTACACAGGTACGCTGGTGGACGACTTGATCAGCAAGGGCACCAATGAGCCCTATCGCATGTTTACCTCGCGCGCGGAGTTTCGCCTGCACCTGCGCATTGACAATGCCGACCGCCGCCTGACGCCGCATGGCCGCCGACTGGGCCTGATTGACGACGCTGCCTGGGCCGACTACGAGACCAAGCAGATGCGCGCCGTAGCCCTGGAGACACTGCTGGCGACGACGAAGGTGAACCTGGAGCTGCTCGCTGCTGCTGCCCCCGAGTTGGTGAGCCAGATCAGCGGCGATGCTGGCGTGCTGAAGGGGCAAACCTACGCCCAGATGCTGAAGCGACCAGAGGTGACCATCGAAGCCCTCGTCCCTGCACTGCGGCAGAAGCTGGCCGAGGAAGCGGCAAGATTAGGCGCGGAGGCAGGACATTTCGCAGAGATGCTCGCTGGCATGGAAGCGGAGAAGCTGCCCGCGCAAGTGCGCAATGAGCTGAAGTCGGTGGAGACGGAGATCAAGTTCGCCGGGTATCTGGATCAGCAGCGCAAGTCCATCGAGAAGCTGAAGCGCGCCGAAGAGCACCGGATTCCGGAGTGGTTCGACTATGCGGCGGTGAGCGGCCTGTCGCGGGAGATGCAGGAGAAGCTCGGCCGCGTGCACCCATCGACGCTCGGGCAGGCCAGCCGCATGCAGGGCGTCACTCCGGCAGCCGTGTCCCTGATCCACGTCTACATCGAGATACAGAGGCGGCAGCGCGGGAAGATCGTCGTCGTGTGAAGTCGCTTCTGTGTCGTCCAAGGGGAGAGGCAGTTCGGCCAACGACGTGATCCGGGTGCCCCAAGTCTCGACTTTGAGAAATGGGCTGGGAGCGAATGATCGAGGCTCCCGAAGCCCCACGTCTGAAAATCCAGACGTGGGGCATCCGGTCGGCTCGCGCTACTTCGAGTTCTTGGGAGGGAACTGGTCGAACATCTTGTTGACCGACTTCTCTACCTGCTTCTCGTCGCCGGACTGCTTGCTGGAGACGTTGTCCTCAGTGGCCTGTCCACGCCAAATCACCTGGTTGGACTTCGTCTCCACCAGATCCACCGTCAGGATGCCCAGTGTATGCGGCTCCACCTCGGTGGTGCTCATTCCGCCGTCTCCCATGCCATCTTCCATGCCCATGCCACCCCAGCCGCCGTAGCCGCCCCAGCCACCGAAGTCGCCGCCGCCCCAGCCGAAGCCGTCGCTGGTGGTGGTCGAGTCCATCACCTCTTGGGTGGTGAAGTGGTAGACGACTTTGAGGTCTGGATGCTGCGAGGCAGCCACCTTGGTCATGCCTTTGCGGGCCAGCGCCGCGTTCACATCGGCCACCACGAATTGCCTGTAGAAGGAGTTTTGCAGGTTGGGGACCCAGCTATAGGTCTTCAAGTCGGAGAACGGTGCTTTGGTGCGCCAATTCACTTTCACGGCCTGAGCCTCAGCGATGGGGGCCACGCACATGAGCATCGTCAGCAAGGATGCAGCAGCTACGGTTGCGCGAAATTTCATTTTTGGTTTACCGCCTTTCAATGTGGGTTGGGCGTTCTTAATTCAGCCTGGGGTAGATATGGGCACCCCGAGACAGGCGAATGCCCAATGCTCTGCGAGCCATCAACGGGCATTCCGGGGAGGGTACTGATCGAACAGTTTGCGGATGGATCGTTGTATCTGCTCTTCATCGCCGCTCTGGCTGCTGGCGATGTTGTCCTCGGTTGCCTGGCCGCGCCAGACAACCTGGTTGGATTTTGAATCCACCAGATCAAGGGTTAGGATGCCGATGGTGCGCGGTTGCTGCTGGGTGTACATGCCATCGCCGAAGCCTATGCCCATGCCCCAGGGCCCCCAGCCGCCCCAACCGCCCCAGCCATTCCAACCTCCCCAGGGTCCGCCACCCCAACCGAAGCCGTCGCTGGTGGTGGCCGAGTCCATCACTTCCTCAGTCTTGAAGTGGTAGACGACTTTGAGGTCGGCGGTGTTCGGATTGGCGGCCTCTGTCAGGCCCTTGGCCATCAGAGCCTTGTTGACATCCTCGCGGACGAATTGGCGGTAGAAGGTGTCCTGCTGGTTGGGTATCCAGGTGTAGGACCTGTAATCCGAGAATGGCGCGCGGATGCGCCAGTTGACCTTGACCGCCTGGGCACCTGCGAACGTCGCGATGCCCATCAATGCTGCCAAAAAGGCTGCACGCAATTGCTTGATCTTCATTTCCACCAGCCCCTTTCCACGTGGATTAGACGTAGGTTAGGGGGCAAGGGGGTCATTCGAGGACCGTTGGAGGCGGATTTTTCCTGATCAGGGAGGGCTTGTTTCGTGTTTTACGGAGAATCAGGCGCTTGACCGTAGGCGGGCACTGGTTCGCACGAAGAATTTACTTTTTCCGGCGAACCATCTCCGCCTCGCTGAGCTTGTCGATCTCAGCGAGGAAGCCTTGGCGGATAGCGGCGAGAACGGAGGCGGATTTCAGCCCCGGATTGTCCTCCAGAATGCCATCGCTGATCTGCCGCGCGAGGTCGGCCAGGAAAGTGCCGTAGCCATCCGGATCCCACAAGTTGGAAATGAAGTCAGTGTGCAGGTCGCCGTCTGCGACCCAGGCGCGCAGCACCTCAAACGAGCTTGCGGTGTCCTTTGCAGCTTTCGGACTGGCTTTCGCTGCGGGTTTGTCACCGGTTTTCGCGGCTTTCGCTGCGGGCTTGGATTTGACGGATGTGCTTGCCATTTTCTATCTCCTGGATCATCAGCGATTGGACTGCGATTTGCCTTTTGGCGCATCTGGATTCAGCACGATGGTGCGCTGCGCATTGATGCAGAGCCAGCCGCCCTTGCTGCGCTGGAAGACGTGGGTGAACACTCCCTTTTCCGTGTTGCTAGCGTCCTCGCTGCCTTTTTTCAGGTGCAGGATGTAGGTTCCATTCACCACTTCAGCGTCTGCGAGTGGGCGCGTGCTGA
>JAJZHR010000008.1 GCA_021810815.1 Acidobacteriota bacterium
CACCGACCTCGCCTCCATGCCCCACGTCCTCATCGCCGGCTCAACTGGATCAGGCAAATCCGTCGCCATCAACGCGATGATCATGTCTATCCTGTTCAAGGCCACGCCGGAGCAGGTGCGTCTGATTCTGGTCGATCCCAAGCGCGTGGAACTGGGCATGTACGAGGGCATTCCCCACCTCTTCACCCCCATCATCACCGAGGCCAAGCTTGCCGCCAACGCGCTACGCAACGCCGTCCGCGAAATGGAGCGGCGTCTGAAGCTGCTGGCATCGCGCTCTGTCCGCAACATCGACCAATACAACAAGCTCTTCGAACAGGGCACGCCAAGTCTCTTTGAAGACACCGACGAGCAGGAACCGCTGCCCTACATCATCATCATCATCGACGAACTAGCCGACCTGATGATGCTGGATCGATCCAACGTGGAAGAAGCTATCACCCGGCTGGCCCAAATGGCCCGCGCCGTCGGTATCCACCTCGTGCTCGCGACGCAAAGACCGTCGGTGGACGTCATCACCGGCCTCATCAAAGCAAACGTGCCCACACGCATGAGCTTCCGCCTGGCCACCAAAGTGGATTCGCGCACCATCCTCGATTCCAACGGCGCGGAGAGCCTGCTGGGTCGCGGCGACATGCTCTTTCTGCCACCGGGAACCTCGCGCCTGACGCGCGTCCATGCACCCTTTGTGACGGAGAAAGAGATCACCGCCGTCACCGACTTCTGGAAGCAGCAAGGCAGCGCGGAATATGTGCAGGGCTTCCTGGAGTCGCCAAAAGACGAGAAAGGCCGCGACCTGGATGCAGAGTCCAGCGAGGATGACAACGATGAACTGTTTGACGATGCCGTTCGCCTTGTGATGGAGTTCGGCAAGGCGTCCACCTCGCTCATCCAGCGGCGTCTGCGCGTTGGCTACGGCCGCGCTGCGCACCTGATCGACATGATGGAGCGCGACGGCATCGTTGGCCCCTCAGACGGCTCAAAGCCAAGAGAACTTTTGAAGTCCCCCGACTGGCTCGCCGAAGTGGACTCCGCGCTGCACTAAGACCTGTTCACGATCTTTTGAGTAGGAGGACGAGGAAGGCGAGATGGATCATTTGCAGGCTGGTGTTGAGGGATTGTTCGCAGTTTTCCAGAGCCTTCTGCATTTTTCCAGCCATGCGAAGGACCGCTCGACGACCCATCGGTGCATGACAGCGAAGGTGTGCAGTTCATTGCGTTTGGCGACTTGCACGGTGGCGCCGAGTTTTTCCTGCACCGCCTCGGCGAAGGGCTTGCCGGAGTAGCCGCCATCGACGAGCACGCTGGTGACTTGCTGGAGGTTGTCGGCGCAGCGGTCGAAGGCGGCCAGGGCACCCGTGCGGTCGGTCACCTCGGCTGTCGTGACGGCCAACGCATGCGGCAGGCCCTGCGTATCGACTGCGATGTGGCGTTGGATGCCGGATCCGGACCGGGCTCGCTCCACTTCTGGAAGTACGAATGGACCGTGCGCCACTTGGGGAACTCGCCCGGCAGCATCCGCCACTGGCAACCGCTCTTGAGCACATACAGCACACCGCAAAGCACCTCGTACAGATCGACCGTGCGCGGCTTGGTGCGCCGGCGAACTCCCCCCAACAACGGACGAACAAGATCAAACTGCTCACGGCTTACGCCGCTTCCGTATACCTTCTTCCTCATCCAGAAAGTGCCCACCCAATCGCACGCCTCCGCTAGCAACTAGATCGTGAACAGACTCTGAGCGACAGCAGACTTCTTCGGCACCCGCTTGGCGGAAGACTCGCCACTGAGCAGCCCTGCCCAGCGCAGCTCCGGCACAAACTTCTCCGATGCCTTCGCCTTCTTCACCGCAAGCTCCGCCACTGCATCGACGATCCAATCGAAATGCTCTTTGCCCACAGAATGCAGGTCTGCGTCTGGAGCTGGGTTCATGAAGTCGATGGCATACGGAATGCCGTTCTGCACTGCGAACTCCACGGTGTTGAAGTCGTAGCCTAGCGCGCGGCAAAGGATCAGCGCGGCTTTCTCCACGCGCTTCAGCAGTTTCGTGTCGTACACAAGAGGGGCCATGAGATACCGCTCTGCGTGAGGGCGGCGAGGGTCATAGGGCATGATACGTACCTTCTGCTGCCCGACGACGAAGCAGCGGAAGTATTCCGTGAAGTCGATGGCTTTCTGCAGCATCATGCAGAGGTCGCGGCTCTGGTCGTAGGCGGCGAAGAAGTCTTGGCGGTTGTGAACGTGGAAGACATCGCGCCAGCCGCCGCCGTCGAACGGCTTGAGGAAGGCAGGAAATCCGATGTGTTCGAAGATGCCGTCCCAGTCGAGCGGATACTCCAGGTTGCGCACGGAGCGGTCGTTGAGCTCCGGCGGAAGCTTCTTGTGCGGAAGAAGGATGGTGGGCGGAACGGAAACGCCGAGCCTGCTGGCCAGAGCGTAGTTGAAAAACTTGTCGTCTGCAGACCACCAGAAAGGATTGTTGATGACCTGTGTGCCGGTGAGCATCGCATTCTTCAGGAAGGCACGGTAAAAGGGCATGTCGTGCGAGATGCGATCCACGATGACTGCGTAGCCGGAGGACTGCGCCATGCGGACGCCGCCGAGGTGCACAAACTCGGCGCAGATGCCGTCGATGCCCCTGGAGTTGATCTTCTCGACAAGAGCGCCGGGGAATGTGTTCTCCATGCCGAACAAGATACCGATCTTCTTCATGCGCCCTCCGGAGACAGGCAACCCAAAGCGCAGGCCCGCTGGGCCAAGTCTAGTCGAAAGCGAATTCCGCACAAAATGATGTGTGGCGTGTGTGACCGAGAACACATTGGGCGGGAGTGCACGTCATATACAATTTTAGGGAATCCATTTCATAGCAAATGAGGAGTGTAGAAGCATGAGTTCAGTAAAATTGACCACGGGAAAGCTCGCCGGCTTGAAGGCAGTCTCCGATGAGCGCGGCGTTGTCGCCGCAGCCGCAATGGATCAGCGCGGTTCGCTGCAGAAGTCGCTGGCGAAGGAGCGCGGATCGGCCGTGACGGCGCAGGATATGGAAGAGTTCAAGACGTTGGTGACAGAGGTTCTGACCAGGCACGCGTCCGCCATCCTGCTGGATCCGGAGTTCGGCCTGCCGGCATCGAAGCACCGCAATGGCAAGGGACTGCTGCTGGCCTATGAGAAGACCGGCTACGATTCGAACACGCCGGGCCGCCTGCCGGATCTGCTGGATGTGTGGTCGGTTCGCCGCCTGAAGGAAGCCGGCGCGGACTGTATCAAGATCCTGCTGTACTACACCCCGTTCGAGAAGTCGCACATCAATGACCTGAAGCACGCCTGGGTCGAGCGCATCGGCGACGAGTGCCGCTATCACGACATACCGTTCTTCCTGGAGTTCGTCGGCTATGACGCCCAAGGCGGGGACGAGAAGTCGCTCGAGTATGCGAAGAAGAAGCCGGAGGTTGTTTCCGGCTCCATGGCCGAGTTTGGCAAGGAAGTGTATGGCGTGGACATGCTGAAGGTCGAAGTGCCCGTCGAGATGAGCTTCGTCGAAGGCACCAAGGCGTTCAAGGGACAGAAGGCATACACGCGCGAAGAGGCTCTGCAGCACTTCCGCGACGCAGAAGGCATGACCCACAAGCCGTTCATCTACCTGTCAGCGGGCGTTTCCAACCCGGTGTTCATCGAGACGCTGCAGCTGGCGGCCGAGTCGGGCACGAAGTTCAACGGAGTTCTGTGCGGCCGCGCGACCTGGAAGGACGGCATTGCGGTCTATGCCAAGCAGGGAGCGAAGGCGTTTGAGAACTGGCTGCTGGATGAGGGCGTGAAGAACATCAACAACGTGAACGATGCCCTGAAGGCGGCCAGCCCGTGGTTCCTGAAGTTCGGAGCGAAGAGCATGGCTGAGCTTGGCTAGAAAATCTTCTACGTCCAGAAATCCCCGGTAAGTCAGTCACTTGCCGGGGATTTTTCTTGTGGCCTCAGGGATTGATTGCTACTATCTCCTTCATGCGCCTGCGTCTCAACCATTTCATCCTCAGCGTTTGCGTTGCCCTGATCGCGATACCAGCGATGGCACAATATCAACTGAAGGGGATCGTCTTCGAAGGAACCACGCCCTATTCGCAGGCTGATCTGGAGTCGGTGTGCGGTCTGAGGGCAGGGGCTCGCTACGATGGGAAGGCAATAGAGGCCGCAGCGCAGCGCCTGGTAGACACGGGAGCTTTCGACAGCGTGGCGGCCACAGTCGGTGGCACGGCTCAGGCCATTACGGCCAACTTCAAGATCAAGCCTGTGGATCCCTCGCAACTCTATGCCGCAACCTTTGAGAATTTCATCTGGTGGCAAGCGGACGAGCTCACGGACCAGATCCACAAGCTGGTTCCGCTGTTCCATGGCAGCGTGCCAGAAGCCGGCAACGAGCAGCAGGCAGTGGTTAACGCTCTGACGCAGATACTCGCCGCACGCGGTACACCAGCGAAAGTAGTCTCCCGAGTTATAGAACCGTATCCCGATCATCCTGCCACAACAGTGGACTATTTGATCGCCACGCCTCTGATACAGGTAGGAACCATTAAGCTATCCGGAGTTTCGCTGGCTATGGCGGGATCCGTCGGGAAAGCAATTAATTCTCTGTCCGGGCGGCCGTATACGGCTGCAGACGCCGGCTTGGGGAGCGCGGACGGTCCCATTCTGGAGGTGTACCGAAATGCAGGATATCTGGACGCCAGCCTTGAGCATGTCGCCACCTCGATCACCCAACCTGCACCGGATCGATTCGATGTTCAGATTGCGGGGGAAATAAAGGAAGGCGAGCCCTATCGTGTATCGAAGATCGAGTGGCCAGGGTCGCCTCAAATCAGCGCAAAAGAGTTCGATGCTGCGGCCAAGCTGCATCCCGGAGAAATCGCCTCTCATCAGGCCCTGATCGCCTCGCTCAAGACCATCGACACTGCCTATCGCCGCCAGGGCTATATGGATGTCATCGTTGATGCCGCACCACTGCTCAATGCCGCAACTCACCAAGTAGCATATTCCATCTCCGTCGCTCCGGGCGAGCAGTACAGACTGAGCACGCTCACGGTGGTCAACCTGCCAGCAGAACAGCGGGCGCAGTTCGACTCTGTCTGGAAGATGAAGAGAGGGGACATCTACGATGTTACCTACGTCATGGGATTTCTGCGGAACAACAGCGCGGTAAGAGCACTCAGCGGATATTCAGGCGGATTCCAGGCCAGCGCCAATCCTCAAACGCACCTAGTCGACCTCACCATCACATTCATCGGTGCTGGAGATCAGCGTCGCTGAGCTGGCGGGCATCGATTATAAGGCGAAGATCGAGGAGTATGTCCTCATCAAGGACATTCCGGCGATACTCCTCGAGTATCGAAGTTGACCATCCCGCGATCCGTCCTCTGCCATTGAACGCGGTTCATGCCAGCTTCGCGAGCCGCAAGGGCAAGGCCTGGGTTTCCAGTGTTCCGAGGTCGAGATGCTCTGAAGCGTGCTAGACAAAAGCGGCGCGGAGCCACTGGAGGAGTGTGCTCTTGCGCCGCTTTGATTTTCTGGAGCTAGTTGCGAAGGCTCTTATGCCTTTTCGATGCCGGCTTCGAGGGGAGCGTCCGGGCCGCCCTGCGATTCCATGGACTTCTGCATCTCTTCGCGGCGCTTGGCGCGTGCTTCTTCGCGTGCCTTGCGCTTTTCGTCGAGGACCTGCTCGGCGCCGAGCAGCTCAATGAAGGCCTTCTCCGCTCCGTCGCCCTTCTGGAAGCCGGTGCGGACGATGCGCAGATAGCCGCCGTTGCGGTCGCCGTAGCGGGGAGCGACGGTGTCAAAGAGGCGGGTCACGCACTCGCGGGTCATGAGGAATGCCAGGGCCTGGCGGCGGCTGTGCAGGTCGCCCTTCTTGCCCAGGGTGATCATCTTCTCGACCAGGGGACGAGCTGCCTTGCACTTGGTGATGGTGGTCTCGACACGGTCCTCGAGAAGAATGGACGTGACCAGGTTGCGCAGAAGAGCGCGGCGGTGGCTGGTGTTGCGTCCGAGTTTGAATCCTGCATTGCGATGGCGCATGGCTTGTCTCTCTGCGAAAAAGTTGTCAGTCGCCGGTTGTCAGCTGCCAGTCAGCGAATCCGCTGAGAACTGGCAACCGGCAACCGGAAACTGGGGTTAGAAGTTTTCCGTCTCGTTCTGCTGCTCGGAGTCGAGGTCTTCTTCCTCGTCCTCTTCGTCGTCGAAGTCGCCGTAGCTTGCAGCCAGAGCCGCCGCCGGAAGGATGCTGGTCGGTCCGGGGACAGGGTTGCCGCTTTCGTCGATCTTCATGCCGAGCGACAGGCCCATCTGGGCGAGAATTTCCTTGATCTCGTTCAGGGACTTGCGGCCGAAGTTCTTGGTCTTCAACATTTCGGCTTCGGTCTTCTGGATGAGTTCGCCGATGGTCTGGATGTTCGCGTTCTTCAGGCAGTTGTAGCTGCGGACGGAGAGCTCAAGCTCTTCAACCGAGCGGTTCAGATTGTCGTTCTGGATGTGGCCGCGACCATCGTCGGAGAAGGCTCCGCCATCCATCTCTTCCTCGAAGTTGATGAAGATGGTCATGTGGTCTTTGATCAGCTTGGCGGCGAGGCCGACCGCATCCGCGGGAAGAACGCTGCCGTTGGTCCAGACCTCGAGGGTGAGCTTGTCGTAGTCCGTGATCTGACCGAGACGTGCTGCATCGACGGTGTAGTTGACCTTGCGCACGGGAGAGTGGACGGAATCAACGGGGATGAAGCCGATGCCCAGATCGGAGTCGAAGTTCTTGTCCGCGGAGATGTAGCCACGGCCGCGCTTGAGGCGCATTTCCATGTCCAGCTTGCCGCCCTCGCTGACGGTGGCGATGTAGACGTCCTTGTCGAGGATCTCGACGTCGCCATCGGCTTCGATCATGCCGCTGGTGATGACGCCGGGCTGGTCGGCGCGGAGGTAGAGCGCCTTGGGGCCCTCTCCGTTGAGCTTGAAGGGGACCTGCTTCAGGTTGAGGATGATGTCGGTTGCGTCTTCGACGACTCCGGTGATGGACTGAAACTCGTGCAGGACGCCCTCAATACGTACGGCCGTGACGGCAGCTCCCTCGATGGACGACAGCAGAACGCGCCGCAGGGCGTTGCCCACGGTGGTGCCGAAGCCGCGCTCAAAAGGCTGCGCGCTGAACTTGCCGAATTTGTCAGTAAGCGTCTCGGTGTCGACCGCGAGGCGCTTCGGTTTTTGAAATCCTCTCCAAAGCATATAAGTCTCCAGTTGTCCCAGGCCCGGCAAGCGCCGCGATGCATTTTGCAGCGGCCGGACTTGATCTCCATTTCGTTGATGTATGTTGCCGCGCGAACGCGGGTGATGCTGTGTTGCGAAAAACTCTTCCGGCGCAGCGAGGAACCGTAAGGCTCTTCGCTGCGCTCAGGAGGAAAACAACGGCGAAACTCAGCCGTCTCATTAGCCGGGTTACTTCGAGTACAGTTCGACGATGAGCTGCTCGTTGACCGGGAGGTTGACGTCCTCGCGCTTCGGCAGGGCAAGCACGCGGGCAGAGAAGGCATCGCGATCGATCTCCAGCCACTGGACCGAGTTCTGGCCGCTGGCGAAGTCGCGCGCTGTCTCAAGGACGACGAGCTTCTTGCTTCCCTCGCGGACTGCGATCACGTCGCCGACCTTCACCTGGAAGGACGGAATGTTGACCTTGCGGCCGTTGACCTGCACGTGGCCGTGGCGAACAACCTGGCGCGACTGGCGGCGGGAAGTGGCGAGGCCCATGCGGTAGGCAACGTTGTCCAGACGGCACTCAAGCTGCTGCAGGAGGAGTTCGCCGGTGACGCCGGAGCGTGTGGTCGCCTTCTCGTAGTAGGCGCGGAACTGGCTCTCGAGGGTGAAGTAGATGCGCTTGGCCTTCTGCTTCTCGCGGAGCTGCAGACCATAGCCGACGATCTTGGCCTTGCGGTCCTTGCCATGCTGGCCCGGGGGGAAGTTGCGCTTCTCAATGGGGCACTTGTCGCTGAAGCACTTCGGTCCCTTGAGGAAAAGCTTGGTGCCGTCGCGGCGGCAAAGACGGCAGACTGGGCCTGTATAACGTGCCATGGAAATCTCCTTGATTCAGGTGCTGATCGGTTTACGGGCTGGCAGCCCTTCGTCCCGATCCGTGGATGTTTCAGGCACCCCACCCTTTGCGATGAAGCTGCAAAGGGTAAGGACCCGGAGTTACAGACGCGCATCGGCCTGACAGCCATCGATCAGACGCGGCGGCGCTTGGGAGGACGGCAACCGTTGTGCGGCATGGGCGTGACGTCGCGGATGGAGCGGACGTCGAGGCCGGCCGTCGCCAGGGCGCGGACTGCGGACTCGCGGCCGGAGCCGGGGCCGGAGACGCGAACGTCCACCGAGCGGAGGCCGTGGTCGCGGGCCGCGTTGGCGGCGTTGACGGCGGCCTGCTGCGCTGCGAAGGGAGTTCCCTTGCGCGAGCCGCGGAAGCCGAGGGCGCCGGAGCTCTTCCAGCTGAGCGTGTTGCCCATCTGATCGGTGATGGTGACGATGGTGTTGTTGAACGAAGCCTGGATGTGGACCAGGCCGTACGGAACATTTTTCCGCTCGCGCTTCTTGAACTTCTTGTTTTTGCCCGCTTTGGCGGAGCCCTGCTGCTTCTGAGATTTAGCCATGATTTACTTCGTCACCTTCTTCTTTCCGGCGACCGTGCCCTTGCGCGGACCCTTGCGGGTGCGTGCGTTGGTGTGAGTGCGCTGACCGCGAACGGGCAGGCTGCGGCGGTGGCGGAGGCCACGGTAGGACTGAATCTCGATGAGCCGCTTGATATTGAGGGAGACTTCCTTGCGGAGGTCGCCTTCAATGTTGCCTTCGGCTTCAATGACCTGACGGATCTTGTTGAGCTCGTCTTCGCCGAGATCCTGCAGCTTGCGGACGGGATCAATACCGGCGGCGGCGAGAATCCTGAGAGCGCGCGGATTTCCGATCCCGTAAATGTAAGTAAGGCCGATGCGCGCCTGCTTGTGGCCGGGCACATCAACGCCTGCGATACGTGCCATAGTGGCTTCCTTCTTGCACGGCGGCGAACTGGTCGCCGTATGCTGTTGTGGCCGACTGAAGGAGCTGAGCTCGCTGCAATCCGCCGTTCTGACGAATCATCCGGGGTTCATCGCAAGCCTGACTTCGGCTAACTAGCCCTGGCGCTTCGGTTCCCGCGATTGGGATTTCTCCAGAGCGTGCAGGACTATCCCTGACGCTGCTTGTGCTTCGCGTTCTCACAGATCACACGCACAACTCCGCGGCGATGGATCACTTTGCACTTGTCACAAATCTTCTTTACCGATGCACGTACCTTCATTGAATACAGCTCCCAGCTCTTAGCTTTTAGCTATTAGCTTTTTCTAGTTACTTCCTGAACATCTCGAGCGCGAAGACCGAAGCGAAGAGCTAAAAGCCAGCAGCCATCAACTGGCTTCTCACTTGTAGCGGTAGACAATGCGGCCGCGCGTGAGGTCGTACGGGCTCAGCTCGACCGCGACACGGTCGCCGGGGAGGATGCGGATGAAGTTCTTGCGCATCCGCCCGGAGACGTGCGCCAGCACCTGGTGCTTGTTCTCCAGTTCCACCTTGAACATCGCATTCGGCAACGTTTCGACAACTGTTGCCATTACCTCAATCGCGTCTTCCTTCGACAAGCGCTGTCCTTTTCCAGTTATCCGCTCCCTGCTCCCGGTCTCCAGTAACAGGTCACTGAAAACCAGAATCTGAAAGCTACAACTCCTACCGCGTCAACACCAACGGACCTTCTTCGGTGACGGCGACTGTGTGCTCGAAGTGAGCGCTCAGGCTACCGTCTACAGTTACGGCGGTCCAGCCGTCCTGCAAAACTTTTACTTCCGCTGCGCCGGCATTCACCATGGGCTCGATCGCGAGCACCATTCCGGCCTTCAGCTTCACGCCCTGCCCGCGTCTTCCGTAGTTCGGAATCTGTGGATCCTCATGCATCTTGACGCCGATACCATGACCCACAAAATCGCGGACCACGCTGAAGCCGGCAGCTTCCACCATCTCCTGCACCGCAGCCCCGATATCGCCAAGCGAGGAGCCCACCTGAGCTTCCTGGATGGCTTGCTCCAGCGATGCCTGCGTCACATCCAGAAGCTTCCTGACACCGGGCTGAACCTTCGAACCGACCGGGATCGTAACCGCTGAATCGCCGTAGAAGCCGTCGAGGATCACACCACAGTCCACGGAAACAATGTCGCCTTCGCGCAGCACACGCCGGGCGGAAGGGATGCCGTGAACGACCTCACTGTTGACCGAGGTGCAAAGAACACACGGGAAACCGTTGTAGCCCTTGAAGGCCGACTTCGCCCCCATGTCCGCAATCATCTTCTCGGCCGCAGTCTCCAGGTCCATCGTTGTAGCGCCCGGAACCACCTTGCTGCGAACCTCTTCCAAAACCTGCCATACCGCTTTCCCGCTGCGACGCATCTTTTCTATCTCGCCGCGGGTTTTGATCATGATCGCCATCGCCCGGTTTTCACTTCCTCAGGCGCGCAAGTGCGGCCATGACGCATTGGGTGACAGCCTCTACCGGCTGTTCCCCATCAATTTCTTCAAATCGGCCCAGAGCACGGTAATGCTCTAACACCGGGGCCGTCTGCGCGTCGTAAGTGCGCATCCGCTCCGCAAAAACAGACTCGGAATCGTCGGCTCGTTGAGCCAGCCTTGCACCGTCCACATCGCAAATCCCATCGACGAGAGGCGGGTGCGAGTAGATATTGTAGATGCGCTGGCAGACAGGACAATTGCGCCGGCCTGTTATCCGGCGCAACAATTGATGATAACCCACCTTGATACTGATCGCAACCACTGAGCTCGCATCGGCGAGATGGCGATCTAGCCAGGCGGCCTGAAGGATCGTCCTGGGGAAGCCATCAAGGATATAGCCGCGGGCGGTATCCGGTTCGCGCAGACGCTCTGCGACCATGTTCTCGACCAGGGCATCGGGAACCAGTTTGCCTTGGTCCATGAGCGTTTTGGCGAAGATGCCAAGCTCGGTCTTGCGGGCCACATTGCTGCGAAGCAGGTCGCCGGTGGAAATCTGCGGCACCTTCCAGAGAGCCATCAACTCCTTGGCCTGCGTCCCCTTGCCAACGCCGGGGGCTCCGAGCAGCAACACCGGGCCGGGAGCGAAGTTCGGCTGCGGCGGGGTGACACTTACGCACGCGGTCTCAACCATCGCTACCAACTCTTCCGCCCGCGCGTCCGGCCGCTCTTGGGAGAGAAGCCGTCGTAGTGGCGCATGATGAGCTGCGACTCGACCTGATTGACCGTGTCCATCGCAACGCCAACGACGATCAGGAGGCTGGTGCCGCCGAAGTAGAAGTTCACGCCCAGACCGTTTGTCACCCAAGTGGGAAAGCGGTCAAAGATGGGTCCTATGAGGAAAAGATGATTCAGATGGATACCGCTGATGAGAAACTGCGGAATGATCGAAATCATCACCAGATAAATGGCACCGAGAAGCGTGATGCGCGTGAGCACGTCATTGACAAAGTCACTGGTGCGGCGGCCAGGGCGGATGCCGGGAATGAAGCCTCCATACTTGCGCATGTTGTCCGCGATGTCGTCCGGCCGGAAAACGATGGAGATGTAGAAGTAGGCGAAGAAGACGATCGCCACCATGTAGAGGAACACATACCATGGCTCACCGGGACGGAGTGCGTCGAAAATGGGCCCGAGGAAGCGATTCTCATGGAAGGAGAAGCCGAACAGGGTTGCGTTGGCAAAGAGCAGAGGAGCCGAGAGGATGGAGGCCGCAAAGATGACCGGCATGACGCCACCGGAGTTCACCTTGAGGGGAAGATAGGTGGATTGTCCACCCATCAGGCGGCGGCCGACAATGCGCTTGGCGTACTGAACAGGGATGCGCCGTTCACTGCGTTCGACATACACGATGAAAGCGACGACGAGGATCATCATCGCGACCAGGATGATCAATGCGGGAACCGTGAAGGAGCCCCACTTGGAGGTCTTGGCTGCATCTACGAGTTCAGCGATGCCGCGGGGGATGCCGACGACGATACCGGCGAAGATCAACAGGCTCATGCCGTTGCCGATGCCGCGCTCGGTAATCTGCTCACCCAGCCACATGATGAAGGCGGTACCTGCTGTGAGGGTGATGACGGTCATGGTGATGAAGCCAGGGCCGGGGTTGGTGACGTACGGAACGCTGCCGGACTGGCTGTTCAGGGTGAGAGCAATGGCGAAGGACTGGACGATGGCAAGAAGAATGGTGACGTAGCGCGTCCACTGCGTGATCTTGCGGCGGCCGAGTTCGCCTTCCTTCTGCAGCTTGGCGAGAGGCTCATAGATGACGGTGAGCAGCTGGAAGATGATCGACGCCGTGATGTACGGCATGATGCCGAGGGCGAAAACCGTGAGCTTGCGCAGGTTGCCGCCGCTGAACAGATCGACCATGCCCAGGGCGGAGTCACTTTGCTGCGCGAAGAACTGCTGCAGGAGGTCGGTGTTCACGCCGGGCGTGGGGACGTGGTTCCCAAGCCGATACACCGCGAGCAGGCCAAGCGTGAACAGCACACGCTTGCGCAGGTCGGGAATCTTAAAGATATTTGCGATCTTCTCGAACATCCGTGGGTCTCTTTCCTTCGGTGGCTGCTTGCGGAGAGCCTGGCTTCAATATTCGAGCGACCAGGCCGAAAAGCCGGGTGCCCACCCTCTCGCAGACGAACCGCGCAGGGTGGGAGGGACTATGCCGCAGATGGAGCCGTGCCGATGACAATTGCCTTGCCGCCAGCTTTTTCGATTTTCTCAGCCGCTGCCTTGGAGAACTTGTGGGCGTGGACGGTAACGGCAGTCGTAATCTCGCCATTGGCCAGCACCTTCACCAAACCGTTGCGCTTCTTGAGAATGCCGCGGGCGACCAGAGTCTCAAGGGTGAGCTCGCTCTCTCCCAGTTCGACGATGCGATCCAGACCGAGGACGGTGTATTCAACGCGGAAGATGTTGGTAAAGCCGCGCTTGGGGAGACGGCGATGCAGAGGCATCTGGCCGCCCTCAAAACCGCGCATGAGGCTGGTGCCGGAGCGGGAGCCCTGGCCCTTGTGGCCACGTGTGGAAGTCTTGCCCATACCTGAGCCCATACCACGGCCCACGCGTTTGCGTCCCGTGTTCGCCTTCTTCGGCGCACGCAGATTCGACAGATTCAATGCCATTTCGTACCCTCGCTCAACGCCAGCTGGTTGATCCAGCCGACTCGCATATTTGATTGCTTACTAGTCTACTATCCGAACGAGATGAGGGATAGCCTTGACCATGCCGCGGATGGAAGGTGTGTCTTCGCGCAACACGATCTGGTTCAGCCGCGTAAAGCCAAGTCCCTTGACCACCAGCTTGTGCTTCACCGGGGTGCAGATCTTGGAGCGGAAATACTGGATCTTGATCATCGCTGTCTCTGCCATAACTTCTCCTCGAACGCGGCCTGCTGCTCGCGCCGCTGTCCCTTTACTTCATGTTCCCGGCCGACATCGTGTTCCCTGGCCGCGTTCTTCGGGCCACACTCCCGGGTCACGTTCTCCGGGGCGGTTCCCTGCCTAGAGCTCGTGAACCTGCTTGCCGCGCATCGCTGCCACTTCGGCACGGTCGCGCAGCTGGATCAGAGCGTCGAAGGTGGCCTTGATGACGTTGTGCGGATTCGCCGAACCAAGCGACTTGGTGAGCACGTTCTGCACGCCGGCCGAGGTCATGACGGCGCGGACGGCACCGCCGGCGATGATTCCGGTACCCTCAGGAGCCGGCTTCAGAAGCACCTGGCCGGAGCCAAAGCGGCCCAGCACCTGGTGCGGAATCGTGGTCTCGGTCAGGTTGACGCGGTGAAGGTTCTTCTTCGCCGACTCAATGCCCTTGCGGATGGCCTGCGGAACTTCCTTCGCCTTGCCAGAACCGTAGCCAACCACACCCTCGCCAGCGTCTCCGATGACGACCAGGGCTGCGAAGGACATGTTCTTGCCGCCCTTGACTACCTTGGTGACGCGGTTGATGGCGACGACCTGGTCTTTCAGGTTGAACTTGTTCGCGTCCAGCTTTTTCGTAAAAGTTGCCATGTTGCTCCTGTTCAATGTTTCTGAACCCGTTTGTCTCTGAAGAACTAGAAATCCAGTCCAGCTTCGCGCGCAGCATCGGCAAGCGCCTTGATGCGGCCATGGTAGAGATATCCGCCGCGATCGAAGACCACCTTCTTGATGCCCTTCTCCTGCGCTCTCTCTGCGATCAGTTTGCCAAGCTCTTTGGCAGCGGCGACGTTGCCGCCAGTCTTGAGCTTCGCAGCAAGCGTGGAGGCGGAGACGATGGTGACGCCAGCGGCGTCGTCGATCAGCTGGGTGTACAGGTGATTCACCGAGCGATAGACATTAAGGCGCGGGCGCAGCGAGGTGCCCTGCATCTTCTGCCGGATGCGCGCGTGAACTCGCTGGCGGATTGCGTTTCTCTGAATCTGAGGAATCATTGTGTTTCCCTTTCCTAATGGCGGAGCGGCCCTGCCGCACCGTTCGGTCTGAATACAGATCCTAGCTGCCGCTTCCGGACTTCAGCCGAAAGCGGCAGCTACAATTCTCTCCTGCTTACTTCGTGCCCGTCTTGCCGGCCTTCTTCTTCAGCTTCTCGCCAAAGTAGCGAACGCCCTTGTTCTTGTACGGATCCGGCTTGCGCAGCGACCGCATGTCAGCGGCGACCTGGCCTACCTTCTGCCGATCAATGCCGGAGATGGATACGCGCGTCTGCTTGGGGTCGATGGTGACGTCGATGCCGGTGGGCAAAGGAAACTCAATCGGATGGGAGTAGCCCAGCGTAAACACCACCATGCCCTTGCCCTTCATCTCAGCGCGGTAACCGATGCCGACGATGTCCAGTTCCTTGGTCCATCCCTTGGTGACGCCCTCAACTGCATTGAAGACCAGGGCGCGCGCCAGACCGTGCATGGCGGCGAACTTGTCGCTGGCACGCTCGGCGAGGATGTGGCCATCCTTCTCGACCAGCGTGATGCCCTCGGGAAGAAGAGCATCGACACGGCCCTTGGGACCCTGCACCTGAACCGTGTTCCCTACCACCGTGTACTTGACGCCGCTCGGAAGTACGATCGGCTTTTTTCCAATACGTGACATTTCAATTCCTTTATGGCTTGCGAGTCCCGGGGGCTTTCAGCATCCAGTCACCAGCTATTCGCTGACAATTTGAAGCTTACGCTTCCTGCTGAGATCCAAC
>JAJZHR010000327.1 GCA_021810815.1 Acidobacteriota bacterium
CGTGGTGCGCTTCGGCATGGAAGCGTTTGCCAAGGCCGCGCAGGATGCTGGCGCGGACGGTGTGCTGCTCACGGACATGATCGTCGAAGAGGCCGACGAGTGGCTGGCGCTGACCAAACAGTATGGGCTGGCGCCGGTGTTTCTGGCTGCGCCGACATCGCCTGACGCGCGGCTGAAGGCCATTGCGGAGAGCTCGCAGGGGTTTGTGTACGCGATCTCGCGGGTGGGCATCACGGGCACGCAGACCGAGCTGGCGAGCGATGCCGAGGCGCTGGTGAAGCGGATCAAGCAGTTCACCAAATTGCCGGTGGCGCTGGGTTTTGGCGTCTCCACGCCGGAGCATGTGCAGGCGGTGGCGGCGTTTGCGGACGCGGCGGTGGTGGGCAGCGCGATCGTTGGACTGGTCGAGAAGACCGCGGCAGAGGACGCGGCCAAGGCTGTCGGAGCGTTTGTGAAGAGCTTGAAGAACGGAGTAACCAAGTAGGTTAGAATGGAGAAGCGCACGCCCCATTACGATCTGGTGCTGGTGAAACGCCTGCTGAACGAGCGGCTGTTTCGCATTACGACGGTTGCAATGGCAGGTGCCTCCGCGATGCAGATGGATGAGCGCGATATTTTTGTCGTTGTGCGTGACCTGTCTCATGGCTGCTTTTACAAGTCGATGACCAGCCATGCAGACCACAGGATATGGCAGGACGTTTACCACCCAATGACCGAACGTGGAATCGTTTATCTGAAGTTGACCGTGCTGGATGATCTGCTCATCCTTTCGTTCAAGGAGCGTTGAGATGAAGTGTCCGATGTGTGGAGAGGCAGAGCTCGTGGGTGAGACGCGCGAGTTGCTGCATATTTATAAGGGCGAAAGCGCAAGCCTTCCCGGAGTGACAGGAGATTTTTGCCCTGCATGCGGCGAAGCGCTGCTCGACCCTGAAGAGGCTGGCCGCGTGGGTGCAATGATGCGCGAGTTCAACAAGCAGGTGAACGCGGCGATGGTCGATCCGGGGTTTATTGTGAGTGTGCGGAAGAAACTGGCGCTGGACCAGCGCGAGGCCAGCGAGATCTTCGGCGGCGGAGTGAACGCGTTCTCGCGGTATGAGAATGGCCGGACGCGGCCGCCGCTGGCGCTGGTGAAGCTGTTGAAGGTGCTGGACAAACATCCTGAGCTGCTGGCCGAAGTGCGGGCAGCGTGACGAGATCGAAGCGGAACAAAGCCGGAGGGCGAGGAGCGGAACGTAGATGGAGATTTCAGACTGGCGCAAAAAGATTGATGAGTTGGACGAGCAGCTCGTCCGGTTGTTGAACGAACGTGCGGCTGCGGCCGTGGCGATTGGGCAGTTGAAGGCCAGGGCGCAGACGCCCATCTACGAGCCGCAACGCGAGCAGGCCGTCTTTGAGCATGTGCGCGCGGTGAATCCGGGGCCGCTTTCGGGCGCGCAGGTGCAGGACGTGTACGAGCGGATTATGGACGTGATGCGCTCGCTGCAGAAGCAGTAACGAGATTTGTACAACAGAAATTGACGCAGTAACTTACGAGGGATTTCGTGATGATCGTTGCAATGCAGGACAAGGCCACCGCTGAACAGATACAGCACGTGATCGAGCGCATGGTGGAGCTCGGTTTCAACGTTCACCGGACGACAGGTGAGACGCAAACCATATTGGCAGGTGTGGGTACGCCGGCGCACTTTGAAGTGACTGAGTTCCAGGTGCTCTCCGGTGTGCACAAGGCGTATCGCATCTCGTCGCCGTACAAGCTGGCGGGGCGGGGCTTCCGGCCGGAGGGCACGCGGATCACGTTCCCGAACGGGCTGGTGGTGGGTGGCGACGAGATCGTCATCATGAGCGGGCCGTGCTCGGTGGAGAGCCGCGAGCAGATTCGCCTGAGCGCGCAGCAGGTGGCCGCCGCCGGAGCGCAGTTTCTGCGCGGCGGCGCGTACAAGCCGCGCAGCTCGCCGTACAGCTTCCAGGGCATGGGCGTCGAGGGCCTGAAGCTGATGCGCGAGGCTGCGGATGAGTTCGGCCTGCTGGTGATCACCGAGGTGATGGAGATCTCGCAGATCGAGACGATGCTCCAGTACATCGACTGCTTCCAGGTGGGCGCGCGCAACATGCAGAACTTCAACCTGCTGCGCGAGCTGGGCCATGTGCGCAAGCCCGTGCTGCTGAAGCGCGGCATCGCAGCGACGATTGAAGAGGTGCTGCTGAGCGCGGAGTACATCCTGAGCGGCGGCAACTATGACCTGATGCTGTGCGAGCGCGGCATCCGCACGTACGAGACGGCGACGCGCAACACGATGGACATCTCGGCGATCCCGGTGCTGAAGAAGCTGACGCATCTGCCGGTGTTTGGCGACCCGTCGCACGGCGTGGGCATCCGCGACCTGGTGCCGCCGATGGCGCTGGCCAGCGTGGCCGCAGGCGCCGACGGCCTGCTGATGGAGATGCACCCGAACCCGGACAAGGCGATGAGCGACGGCGCACAGTCTCTGTTCCCGGACCAGCTCACGCAGTTGATCGAGAAGCTTCGCAAGCTGGCGCCTGTGGTGGATCGCACGGTTGCACCCGCAGTTGAAAAAGTTCACGCATAACGCACCTGTTGCAAGGGACCCAAGTACGTTTTATGGCAGAGATTTCGCAGGTGAGTTTCAAGCAAGGGAGTACGACACTGCGCCGGATCGTCGTCAAACTCGGAACCAACGTGATTATGCGGCCGGACGGCAAGGTCGCGCTCGGCCTGCTGTGCGGGCTGGTGGAGCAGATTGCCGCACTGCGCGCGCAGGGCATCGAGGTGCTGATGGTCTCGTCCGGCGCAGTGGGCCTGGGCATGGAGCGGCTGGCGCTGACGCAGCGACCGACGGTGGTGGCACAGGTGCAGGCCTGCGCGGCTATCGGGCAGTCGCGGTTGATGGCGCTCTATGATGACGCATTCGACCGGCTGGGCTGCCCCATCGCCCAGGTGCTGCTCACCGAGGATGACTTCCGCGAGCCGCAGCGCCACGGCAACCTGCGCGCCACGCTGGACGCGCTGTTGACGCTGAGCGTAATCCCGATCGTGAACGAGAACGATACGGTCTCCACCGCCGAGCTGGACCGGCCGGCAGAGCTGCCGCAGCGCGAGCGGATCTTCGGCGACAACGACAAGCTGTCGGCACTGCTCTCCAAGCACATCGGTGCAGACCTGCTGGTGCTGCTGTCGGACGTCGATGGCCTCTTCGACCGCAACCCCAGCGAGCCGGGCGCGAAGATGCTTGCCGGCGTTGCGGAGATTGATGAACGCATCCTTGCGCTGGCGCAGGGCGGCAACGGCCGCGGCCGCGGTGGCATGATCTCGAAGCTGGAGTCGGCGCGGATTGTGGTGCGCGCGGGCCGGCCGGTGATCATCGCCAACGGCCGCACACCGCAGGTGCTGGAGCGCATCGTCGCGGGCGAGGCGCTGGGCACGCGGTTTGCGCCGGCCGTGCAGGAGTCGCTGCGATGAACGCGACGGCCGAGGCCACGCAGACGACGCGGGAGATCGCCGAGGCTGCAAAGCTCGCCGCGCGCGCACTCGCGCCCCTCGATTCAGCGCGGCGCAACGCTGCGCTGGAGGCGATGGCTGTGGCGCTGGAAGGCGCGGCTTCAGAGCTGTTCGCGGCCAACGCGCTGGACCTGAAGGCCGCTGCCGCGTTCACCGGGGACGACGAGCTTTCGCCGGCAACGCTGTCGCGACTGCGACTCACCGAGAGCAAGCTGCGTGAGATGGTGGAGCAGGTGCGCTCGGTGAAGGCGCTGCCCGATCCGCTGGGTCGCACGCTGGACGCGATCGAGCTGGACGATCAAGACCCTGCGGCCGCGAAGACGCAGATTCCCTCTGGGAA
>JAJZHR010000009.1 GCA_021810815.1 Acidobacteriota bacterium
GGGCGACGGCGTCGGATGTGTCTGCTCTGCGCCACGTGTATGGCCTGGATGCGCCACTGGGGACGCAGTACGCGCACTATTGGCGGGGTATGCTCCATGGGGACATGGGGCAGTCGCTGCGGCTGAATGAGCCTGTGACGCGGCTGCTGCTGGATCGCTACCCCTACACGTTGGAGTTGACGGTGAGCGCGCTGCTGCTGGCGCTGTTGATGGCCGTGCCTGCAGGGGTGGTTTCGGCCCTGCATCGGGGGAAGTGGCGCGACAGCAGCCTGGGAATCGCCAGCCTGCTCGGGCTCTCTTTCCCGGCTTTTGCGCTCGGGCCGATTCTGATTCTGGTGTTTTCCATCAAGCTGGGCTGGCTGCCGGTGTCTGGCTCAGGTATAGGGTGGGGGACGGACTTCTGGCTGCATCTTGCCCTGCCGGCCATCACGCTCGGCAGCGGACTGGCCGCGATCCTGACGCGCATGGTGCGAACGGCGATGCTGGAGGAGCTGGGGCAGGACTATATCCGCACGGCGCGCGCCAAAGGCCTTAGCGAGAGCGCGGTGGTCTATCGCCATGCGCTGCGCAACGCGCTGATCCCTGTGCTAACGGTGGTGGGTTTGCAGTTCGGCGGCCTGCTGGCGGGTGCGATTGTTACGGAGACGATTTTTAGCTGGCCTGGCATAGGGAGACTCACCATCTCCGCTATCACCAACCGCGACTATCCGCTGGTGCAGGGGTGCATCCTCGCGGTGGGACTGACGTATGTGCTGGTGAATCTGCTGACGGATGTGCTGTACACCATTGCAAATCCGAGGATGCGGTAGCTGGAGGGCTGGGACGCGAGAAGGCCTGGAGCCTGAAGGTTGTGGTATTCGCACTTCTTTCTCAGAGGGAGTGATGGCAGGGGGCGGAAGGTCGTGGGCTGCGCACCGTCCTCACGCTCCATCCGGGTGCTCACCCTGCGGCAAAAGAGCCGCGAGGATGATGCACCCGGATGGAGCGACTACCTGGGGGAGTTATCCCACATCTTCTCCTTCTCTTCCTTCTGGTGCTTTTCAAACTGCGCCTTTTCGTCAGGGCTCATGAAGTCCGGGCCGACGGGCCAGACGGAGAAGTCGCGCAGCGCCATACGCGCTGGCTTTCCATGCATGGAGACAAGAGCATCCTCCAATTCCAGCAGAGATCCTCGCGAGAGCGCCAGCTCATGCTCATTGGGCTGGTAGATGGTGCCCACCGGGTAATCGAGATAAGGAGTATTCGTCTGCTCGATGTGGTTGCCTAGAATATTGGCGACTGGTTTGCCCTTGGTGAATTCGATCATGCGCTCGGTGCTCGCCTGGAAAGCAGGGAAGTCCGCGACGTAGAGGCGGCCCGGGTAGAGGCTGTCGCCGGGAAGCAGTACGGCTGTGTTGCGGTCATAGAGTGCGATGCTGACGGCGCTGTGGCCTGGGATGGGGATCATGTCGATGATGCGGCCGCCCAGGTCGATGTGGCCGATGTCAGTGGGCCAGTTCTTTATGCCGTAGAAGCGCTTCGTCGCTTCCAGCTCAGCAGGGATAAACGTGACGGGCATCGCAGGATCCTTGATGGCCTGCACCTCGGCGTCGCCAGCCATGTGGTCTTCATGCGGGTGCGAATGCACGACGATCAGCGGGATGCTGGAGCGACCGTTGCGCGCGAGCCAGTTCTTCACCGTGCGCTGGAGCGTGGGAGCGAGGTCGCCATGGCGCGATCCTGTGTCCATGAGCAACGCCTTGTCTTTGCCAAAGAAGAGGTAGATGAATGGCTTCTCGAAATCCGTGCAGGGAGACTGCCTGAGGATGTAAAGATTCGGGTTGTACTCATGCACCTGCCACTCGGGAATCTCCATGCACTTGGAGCCTTCGGAGAGCCAGCGGGAGGGAAGTGTGCCCCTCTCGATATTGCCGCCGTTGGGCTGCGGAAGCTGTGCGAAGGCGGAATAGAAGGGAGCAAGCAGAACGACAGCAAGGGAAACTGCAAGGATCGATACTTTAGGCATATTCACGGAACCTCGAGGATGTGGAGGAAGCGCTGCAAAAGCAAGCCGTAGATAAATCTGGCGCGCAACCCCTGCTGGGCTGCGCGCCAGTTGTCTAGTGTTAGAAGCTGTACCGGAGGGAGAGTTGCATCTTTCTGGACTCGACCAGGGTGCGGCTGTATACCCCGAAGCTGCCTGCGCTGAACGGGTTGTTCTGAACGCTGGCAGGGTCGAAGCGGACTGCGTTGGTGGTGTTGAAGACATCCCATTGGAACTTGAGCGCCTGCTTCTGCATGATGGGGAAGGTCTTCGCGAGACTGGCGTCGATGCTGAGATAGCCATCGCCGCGGAACGCATTTCTCTGTCCCGTTTCACCAGCGTATGCGGGGCGTATGTTCGAGAGAGCGGTTGCCTGGCTCTTGAAGGCATTGGGCTGTCCATTGATGATCCTGTGGCCCCCGGATTTCACTGGTCCGGTCAGCACATCGTAACTCTGGATCGCCCAGTCCG
Source organism: Acidobacteriota bacterium (assembly GCA_021810815.1). GTDB lineage: Bacteria > Acidobacteriota > Terriglobia > Terriglobales > Acidobacteriaceae > JAJZHR01. The sequence continues at coordinate 2,495 of JAJZHR010000009.1, forward strand.
TGCTCCACCCAAGGCCATCCACTGGCGAGAAGGGAAGGCCGCTTGTCCAGTGGGTGAGGCCAGAGAAGTCCCAGCCTCCTATGAGGCCGTTGACAACCGGGTTGACCGTGGACGCGAACTTTGCTCCGCGCCCAAAGGGCAGCAGATAGCCCCAGTTCCCCTCGACGGAGTGCGTAGTGTCGAAGTCGGAGACTCCACGATTCCCCTGGATGTTCCAGGCGTTGACGATGCTGCTGAAGTTCTGGCCTTTGTTGAAATCGGTGCGCTCGGTGTCAGAACCAAGATCGATCGATTTTGACAGAACGTAGCTGAAGTCCAACTGCAGGCCATTGGAGCCAGAGTGATGGGCGGAGATCTGGAAAGAGTGATAGCTGCTGGTGCCGACCCCCGACCACGCATACAGCGAAGCATACTGCGGGTCGAAGTAGCGATTCAGCTTTCCATTGGGCGCACCTGGGTAGTATCCGTTGTCCAGAGCGTAGAGGGGATAGGTCTCATTTCCAACAGAGTATTGCCACAGGTCGTTATAGATGTTCTGCGTCGCTGTATTGCCATTGCCGACGGCATTTGGGAACATGTGCTCAAAGTAGGGGATGGGAAGGATGGCCGAGGTGGCAGTTCCTGCAGCGGCCAGTGCGGACATTTTCTGCGCGGCCTTGAAGTAGTCGCCTCCGCCCTGCGTGTCAACCAGATCGAGCGGTGTGGCGAGATCGAGATTCTGCAGCAGCCTGCGTCCGAGTCTACCTACATAGGCCGCTTCCATGGTCCAACTGTTGGTGATCTGCCTCTGGATGGAGAGGTCTATCGCCTGGGAATAGGGTGTCTTTACTTTGTCATCGACCGTCCATGTGAGGGCGCTGATGTCTCCTGGTGTTACGGGGAAGCCCGTAGGTTGCGGCACGGAGGGGATGATCTGTGTGGGTACCGACGATGTCGAGGCAAAGCGGGGGGCTTGGTCTGGCGTCAGGTCGATTGGGCTCCGCACCTCAGACGACAGTCCGTATGCTCCATTGGCGTCGAAGGTATCGACGATGCCCTCTCCGAAGTGGTCGTAGTAGATGCCCCATCCACCGCGAATGGATGTGGCCGAATCGCCGAAGATCTTGCCCAGAATTCCGGTAAGGCCGCTCGGCGAGTACGCGAAGGCGAAACGCGGAGCGATATCAAACTTGTCCATCGACCACAGCCCAGGCGCGTTGTTTGCTTTGCCAGCCGCAGTGAAGGAGATCTCCGGCTGGTCGGTGATGCCCTGCACCATCTTTGCACCGCGGGTGAGGAACCAGTTGTGGAGGCTGAAGGTGGGCGCTACCTCCTGCCCATTCACTTCGTAGGGCGTTTGCAGCAGGGTATGGCGCAGACCATAGGTGATCGTCAGATCGCGCCTCGCCTTCCAACTGTCCTGGAAGTAGTATTCCAACTCGTTGGACTTGAAGTTTCTGGTCAGCGGCCCAGGTGCCAGCGGCGACAGCTTGCTTCCTCCCTCCACCTTGTAGTTGAAAAACTCCGTTGCTGTGGGAATTACGCCGGCAACCGCGGCGATCGCATTGCTGTACGCGCTGTCAAAGGACTGGGCAACATTCGGAAGACCAAGGCTGGGAAAGCCTGAGGGATCGAGGCTGTTGCCGGTGTTTGCGATGCTGCCAGCGCCCAGGCTGTAATACTGCACCTGCGCATTGTTGAATGCGGTGGCGTTGCTCTGGCGGTTGTTGTGGATCAAACGGTAGTTGGCACCTGCCTGGAAGGTGTGCGTCTTCTTGCTCCAGGTGAAATCGTCGATCACATTATGCACAGGAACGTTGACAATCAGCGTCGTCGTCGTCGCATTGAGGGGATCGATGTTGGCGAAGTCGACGTAGTTGCCATTCAGCGCGCCGCGGTTCGCGAAGCCCTGACGGATGTAGCCATAGCGAAGGCTGTTCACCATGCTGTCCGTGATCGTCCAGGTGTGGCCTATGCCAATGCCCTTTGAGTTGTCGAAGTTGGCGGTGGCTGGAGTGCCGCCTGGATACTGCACTGGGCCAGTTGCGTTGTCGCTCTGCAAGTCGCCGCGGACGAACAGTCTCTGCTTGCTGTTGATGTTGTAATCGAACTTGACGATGTTGGTGACCAGCGATTGCGGGTTTGGTGACGAGAAGGTGTACGAGCCGAAATTGTAGCCATCGCCCAGCAGGCTTCCATTGGCCTGCGGAATGGTGGCGAAGTACGCCAGCGCGGCTGGATCGACGCCGTTGCCCAGAGGGCAGGTGCCGAGCGCTGTGCAGTTCGGATCCATTGCTGCGATGGTCGTCGGGTTCAGCGTTGTCGTGCCGCCCTTTGCGTTCACATAGGTTACATATCCCTGGCGCAGCCCGGGACTCGCCGGAGTTCCCAGCGGAACCTCGCGGGTCTCCTGTATATTCTGGGCCTTCTTGTCGCCTTCATAGCTGGCGAAGTAGAACAGCTTGTCCTTGATGATGGGGCCGCCGAGCGACACGCCATAGGTATTGCGAATATATTTCCCAGGTATATTCGGTTGGCCACTTGCCAATTGCGCCTGCTTGATGAACCAGTCGTTGGAGACGGTGTTCGAGGGCCGGTAGTACTCATACAGGCTTCCGTGCAGCGCATTGGTGCCGCTGCGGGTCACGACTGAGATTTGCGCGCCTGACGAGCGCCCTGAGTCGGCGTTGGAGCTTGTGGTCACTACTCGGAACTCCTCCACGGAATCGCGCGTTGGCCGCAAGACGCCTTCGAAGGCGTATCCCTGGGTCTGGGTATTGTTGTCGATGCCGTCAAGGGTCACATTGCCCTGGTCGGAGCGGGCCCCGTTGACTGCGCCGGCGCGGCTGTCACTGTCCATCGTGGCATTGCTCTGGTCTCCGAGAGACAGCACGCCCGGCTGGAGCGCCAGAAGAGAAAGCACATTGTTGCCCTGAAAAGGGAGCGTCTGAATTTCAGCCTGGCTGAAGGGGGTTCCAATTGTTGCGTCGGTCTGGTTCAGCGACGCCGGCGCCGCTGTGACCGCGACCGTGGTTTCGCTGCCGCCAACTACCAGCGTGATATTGACGGTAGCGGGCTGATTGACCAGCAATTGCACACGTGTCGTCTGATCGTCGAAGCCGTTGGCTTTCGTCTTGATCGTGTAGAACCCGGGGGGGATCTGCTGGAAGTTGTACTCCCCTTGCGCGTTGGTAGTGCGCGCTTGCGCGAAGCCGACGGAGCTTTCGGTGAGGGTTACATTGACACCGCCCACCACTGCACCCATCTTGTCGGTCACAATGCCGCGCAACGAAGTGGTTGCGGTTTGTGCGCCTGCGATCGATGTGAAGGCGAGGAATAGCAGCAGAAAAAAATGGACGCGGGAACGACTCATAATAATTCACTCCATATTGTGGAATCGGAACTGCGGCGATGATGGAGAACGGGCCCGAATGAAGTGAAAGCAGGGTAGAGCGGCCTGTCGTTTGGAGGATATTGCTCCAGGCTCCCCGCAGATAAAATCCAACAAATCATCTATTTGCCAATGAGGGATCGGCAAAGCATTTTCAGCTTGTCGCAGGTGCGGGATGCGAGCTGCGCGACATTGAGATGATGGCAATCGCGCTAAGATAAGTATCATCACGCGGGATGTTTCAATGGTTCAACTGATTAAACCAACATAGCTGTAAGGCATAAGATGGTGGATACACGTGTGCACCTGATTCTTGTCAGCACGTGTGACGATCATAAATATTCCTATATTTGTAAATCTGTGTGAGATGTATTATGCGGAGACTTTTTGTGGAAAACAATTAGAACTAATCTATGCAATAGTACGGATAGTTAATTCGAATACCATGGCTTTCACGGTGATTCCATGAAAATAGTTTGCACAATGTCAGGATGGGGTGCGGAATGCACTGCTTGCCAGGCGCGCAAAGTCTCTGGTGGTCGACTACTCTTCCGCTTCGGAACTGTCATCGGAGGGAGTGGTTCGTGCTCCGTTCTTTGACGAGAGACGGCCCTTGCCTGTTGCGAACGAGAAGAAGGCGTTGCCTGTGCTAGTGAGCACGTTGTCATTGCGACTGATCAGAGCGAGATCGCGCGGTATCTCAACATGCTCAATCTGGATGACCTTCAGTGTTCCCGCCCGCAACTCGTCGAGCACATTGATCTTGGGCAGAAAGCCAATACCCATCTCACTCAAAATCAAGCGCTTCAACAATTCATTCGAATCGAGTTCCATCGCAATGCGAGGCACAAGTTTCTCCTGAGAAAACAGGTCATCGAGCTGTTCGCGACGCCGTCCCTGCTTGGGAAGCAGCAAGCTGTGCTGCGCCACTTGCTGAAGGGAAACGCTTTCAAACGCCGCCAGCGGATGGCTTGCCGGAGCAACCAGAACAAACTGATCCTGATGGATGACCTCGACGTGAAGGCGTTGATCCTTCAAGGGAAGCGACACGACACCGAAGTCCACTTCGCGGTCCAGTACGAGTTCAAGAGATTTGATGCGCTCTGCCCGCACAATGTTGAGCGCCACGCGAGGGTACTGCTTGCGGAACTTGCGGAACAGGACAGGGAGAACATAGAGGGCTGTGGAGTCGTTCGCGCTTACGCTGAGCGCCCCGCGGGGCGAGCGTTCGAGATCAGCCAAGGTCAGGATGATGTGGTTGAGACGCGACAATGAGTCCTCAGCGAATGGCTCGAAGACCCGGCCAGCTGCGGTCAGGGTAACCTTGCCGCCGCCGCGCTCCAGCAGGCGATGCCCGAGAAACGTCTCAAGATTGCGAATCTGCGCCGAGATGGAAGGCTGCGTGACGTGAAGCTTTTCCGCTGCACGGGAAAAACTCTTCAGGCGAGAGACTGTCAGGAAAGTCTTCAACTGATCTATATCCATGTCGAACCCCTTTGGAGCAGAGATTGGCTGCGCCATTGAATGGCAGTTCTGGCCCCTGATCTGATTCGATCAGCCGCGCGCAAACTCTTCTGATAGACGTCCGGTGTGCTCTATGAAAACACAGAACAGGCGCGAAGCATATAAGAAAGTAATTTTGGGGATAGGGTATTTGCTCGCAACTCAATAATTATTATCGTGTAGATAAAAAAATACGATACCTCTTTGGTGTTTCTGGCTTTTACGCTAATCTTCAGTCATTGGCCAGACAAAAAATACCCACACGATCCAGTAAGCATGCGCGACTTGCGCGGCGGATTAGGATCTGCCATCTGATGCCTCTGTGCCAGATGCAGTTTCTGGAAGATGCTACTTCTAATGCTCAAACTTGAGGAAGACGCGCGAGCAGTTGGACGGCGTTCTCCACCATTGATCCGAGCACGATGCACCCGCTGACCTCAGGAGCGATCCAAGTGCCAAATATGTTTGCGAGTAAAATCTATCCGATCCTCGCCCCCAGCCTTCTTTTATTGTTTCTGTCTGCCGCTATTACAGCGCAGCCTGCATTGGGCGATCCCCCGAAGAGCAATCCAAAAGCACAGAGCAAAGGCAAGACAAAGCAGGCTCCCGACGCGGCCGATGCCGAGGCCAAGCCAGGGCAGATCGCCTACGACTACAACCTTCCTGGGGCGGATGGCAAGGATGTTCCGCTGTCGAGGTTCAAAGGCAAACTACTCCTCATCGTGAACCTGGCGCGCAACTCAAGCTACAACGCCCAACTCCCAGCACTCATCAAGCTGAGCGATACCTATAAGGACAAAGGTCTTGTTGTCATTGGATTTCCATCGAACGACTTTGGCGCATCGGAGCCGGGAACCGATCTGGAGATACAAAAGGCTTACGCCGACGCGAAGGCGACCTTTCCGATCATGGCTGTCTCGAAGCTGATTGGCGACGACGAGATTCCGTTCTATGTCTACCTGACCCAGAGTAAAGGCGCACCCCGGGGAGGAGTGGTCCACTGGAACTACACCAAGTTTTTTGTGGATAAGAATGGAAAGGTGATCGCCCGCTTTGATCCCGACGTCGCTCCGGATTCACCGGAGATGATCTCCATGATCGAGGAGGTTCTCGCCGGAACCTACAAACCAGCTAAAAGCGGCGGCGACAAAGGAGCATCGTCGGCCTCAACCGACGATGCGAATTAGGGAAGAAATGCTTCAGTCCCTCTGAGATTCGCTCAGGGGCTGAAGCATTTCTCTTGAGGACGTAGAATAAAAGTTCTGAGAAACTCATCGAATACTTTGGGAAGCGCAAGCATTTCAGGTGGCCCGCAAAATCCTGGCTGCCTGCGCGTCGTATTAGCACACCGGCTACTTCAGACCTGAGATATAGCGGCGCCATCCGCCAAGTTCAGTGATCTCTAGCGCATTTTCCGTTGCCGTGGGCTCTACGAGGAATCCCTTCACCAAGCCTCCGTCTTCCAGTTCAAGCGTCCCGATGGAGAGCGGTTGTGGAACTCCATCGACAAAGGTACCTACGGTATCAGCGGGAAGCGCCCATACCTCAACCTCGATCCCCGGACCCTCAAATCCAGGTACGCGCACGAGTCCGGGCTTTGGAGGGACGGTGTTCTTCAATGCGTAAAATCTGTAGCTCCTGCTGGTCTTGCATGAGCGCAGCATCCTGCCTCCGCGCTGTGTCAACTGCCAGTTCAGCGGTTGGCCTGAAAGATGAGCTCCCACCACAGCCATGAGAAGACAACCATGCGGCGGCTGCTTCGGAGCAAGCACTGGAGTGGCAGAGAGGTGACGCTTTGAGCCGCCCAGAGTTGTTGCCAGCTTGCGGTGTAGCTTGTCTGCAAGTGGAAGCAAAGCGGCTTCAGTGAACGCTTGTCCAATCAAGCTCACGCCGAAGGGCAGGCCATCGGGGCGCATTCCGGCGGGCAGAGCGACTGCGGCGAGATCGAGCAGGTTCACAAAATTGGTGTAGTGCCCCAGGTGGCTGTTCAACTCGATAGGTGCGTGCTCGATTTCTTGGATGGTGTACGTCCGGGGCGCGGTCGGGAGCAGCATTATGTCAATGTTGGCCCAGGTCTTCTTTGTGATGCTCCTCAGATCTGCCAACCTGTACTCAGCCTCGAAAGCGTCGACGGCAGAGTAGTTGGCAGCGCCGGAGATGATGTTCGCCACAGCGAGATCCATCTCACTCTGATGCTTGCCGATGAAGTTGGAGATCGCAGCATAGCGCTCGGCCACCCACGGCCCCTTGTACAGTAATTGCGCAGTTTGCAGGAACGGCGCAACATCGAATTCGATTGGCTCGCCTCCTAGTGCGATCAATGCATTTACGGTAGCCTGGTACAGCGCAGGATTGTGCTGGTCGCCATAGAACTCAAGTGGGCCGGCTGGCACGCCGAATCGAAACACAGGCGCTCCGCTCCATGGCGCTGCACCTGCTCCAGTTCCAGGTTGGCGCGAATACGTATCCTTCTCGTCGAAGCCGCTGGCCGCGTCCAACACCAACGCTGCGTCGTGCGCTGTCTCGGCGAACACGGAGACACAATCGAGCGTGCGACAGGCTGCTACCACACCATGCGCACTGAGGACGCCGCGCGTAGGCTTCAGTCCAATGATGTTGTTGAACATTGCGGGCACCCGTCCAGAGCCTGCCGTGTCGGTGCCCAGCGAAAAGGACACCAAACCAGTTGCCACAGCGATAGCTGAGCCAGCGCTGGATCCGCCGGAGATGACTTGCGGATTGAACACGCTGGAACATATTCCATACGGCGTCCGCGTTCCCACAAGCCCTGTCGCGAACTGGTCCATGTTCGTCTTGCCGATCAGTATCGCGCCTGCCTGCTCCAGTTTTGTCACTACGGTGGCACTCTCGGCGGGCGTGTACGCGTAAGCGGGGCAGGCCGCCGTTGTAGGGAGGCCAGCGACGTCGATGTTGTCCTTCACTGCGAAGGGAATGCCATAAAGCGGCAGCTTGGCCTTCTCCAACGTGGCCAATTGCCGTGCGCGGGCTAGTGCCTGCTCTCGCGGAACCAGCGAAATCCAGATAGGGGACAGCCCCTCCGCCTCGATGCGGGCGTATATAGCTTCGAGAATGTCTGCCGGGCTCTGTTGTCCGGCTGAATACTCTGCGTGCAGCGCTGCAATATCCATGGCTCTCCTGATGGTGTTTCAACGTCGCTCATGACGGGCGGGACTAAAGACGCGCGCGCATTCTATGCGAGAATAGCTAATTGCTTGCCAGTGGACGAGCATTACGCGGGGCGCACCGACACCAGCAGTTGGCCGCCGCTCACCAGTGCCGCTTGCGCGCAATGCACATCTTCCACAATGCCGTCCACGTGCGATGCCACGACAATCTCCGTCTTCATCGCGTCGAGGACGATTAGCTTCTGTCCGTCCGTCACTGTCTGCCCAATCGTCACTGCGATCTGGAAGACGCTTGCAGTCACTGGGGACGAGATGGCTTCGCAGCCATCGGCCACCACCGCACTCGTCTCTTCTTCCGGGGTATTCTCTGGCTCGTCTACGGTTATCAGGCCCGCCAGCCGCCAGCGCTCCCGCTCGGCATCGAATGCCTCTTTCTGGTGCTTCTTGAAAGTGGCTGCCTCGACGCTGATTGAATTCAGGAACTTCTGGTAGTCGGCGAGATTGAACGTCGTCTCCTCAACCTTCAATTCATAGCGACCATGCGGAAACAGTTCGCGGGCCTCCAGCAGATCTTCCGCAGTGACCGGGTAGAAGCGTATCTGGTCGAAGAAGCGCAAGGACCACGGAGTGCCTTCAGCGAATGCGACCGTCGACTTCCACGTGTTCCACACCTGGATCGTCCGGCCTACCAGTTGATAGCCGCCGGGTCCTTCCATTCCGTAAACGCACATGTAGGCGCCCCCGATGCCGACGGCGTTCTCCGGCGTCCACGTGCGCGCAGGGTTGTACTTGGTGGTGACCAGGCGGTGGCGCGGGTCGATGGGCGTGGCTACGGGGGCGCCCAAATATACGTCACCCAGTCCGAGCACGAGGTAGCTCGCCGCATGCACGATGCGATACACATCATCGATTGAGTCGAGGCCATTGATGCGGCGGATGAACTCAATGTTCGATGGACACCACGGAGCGTCCGGCCGCACTGCCTGCATATATTTCTGCTGCGCGAGCTTCGCCTGCGGGTCGTCCCATGAGAGCGGCAGGTAGACGATGCGCGATGGAACGGTGATGTCGCTCAACTCCGGCATTGTCCGGTCGATCTCGTCAAGCAGATCGATCAGTTTCTTCCGCGCGAGCCTGCGGCTGTCGTAATGGATATGCAGCGACCGCACACCGGGTGTGATGTCGATGATGCCCGGCAGCTTCGCTTCGCGGAGCTTCTGCTCCAGGATGTGAACTCGGAAGCGGAGGTTCAGATCAAGTTGCAACTCACCGTACTCCACCAGCAGATACTTGTCGCCATCTGCGCGAAAGACCATCGCCTGCGGGCGGTCTCTGAAGGCGGCGATCACGGCTGATTCCGGAACGGAGGATTGGGGCAGGGAGGGGGGATCTGTATAGAAGTCGCGCAGGAAGGCATCCTGCTCGCGCTCCATCGCTTCTGCATCAGCCAGCGCGATTCGCCGGAAATGCACAAGATCGCCAGCTTTCAACTGACCCAGCTTCCACAACTCCGCCTGCACAATCGTGGCTGGACACACGAAGCCGCCGAGGCTTGGGCCATCGGGTCCCAGCAGAATTGGCATGTCGCCGGTGAAGTCGATGGTGCCGATGGCGTACGCATTGTCGTGGATATTTGAGGGGTGCAGTCCCGCCTCGCCGCCATCGGGCCGCGCCCACTTCGGCTTGGGGCCAACTAGTCGCACGCCGGTGCGGTCGCTCTGGTAATGCACCTTCCATTGCGTAGCAAACAGCATCTCAATGTCGTCGTCGGTGAAGAACTCGGGCGCGGTGTGCGGCCCGAACAGCACGCCGATCTCCCATTGCCGCGTCAGCATGGGCGCAAAGGCAGTTGGAAGGGTGGCAGGTTCCAATAGATCAAGGCCAGATTGGCCAAGGTGTAGAACGTCGCCTGCGCGAAGGGCTCGTCCTGCGTGTCCGCCGAAGCCGCCGAGCATGAAGGTGCTGCGGCTACCCAGATACGGCTGTGTATCGATGCCGCCGCGGAGCGCCAGGTAAGCACGTATGCCTTCCTTCGCGGCAGCACCCAGCGACAGCACGTCGCCCGACTTCACTTGAAGGGCAGTCCAGCGCTCCACAGGCTTACCGCCCAGCTTCGCACCCATGTCGGCGCCTGCCAGCGCGACCACAGCATCGGCATGGAAGCGTATGCGACCGCCCATGGTGGCGAACTCAATGGCAGCAGCGCTTTCAGGATTGCCCACCAGCCGATTCGCGATGCGGAACGACAGGTGATCCATGGGGCCTGAGGGTGGCACGCCTACGTTCCAATATCCGGTGCGACCGGGGTAGTCCTGAATGGTAGTCTGCGTTCCGCCTTCAAGGATCTCGATGGCATTGCGCGTGAAAGCGAAGGTTCCGAGGAAGGACGTTGTGATCTTTCCCGACACGAATTCAGGCGAAGCAGCGACCTTCCGCAGATAGCGTAGATTGGTCTCCGTTCCATCGATCGAGCTTGCAGCTAGAGCAGCATCGAGTTTGGCCAGCGCTTCACTGCGGTCCTTGCCGGTCACGATAATTTTCGCGATCATCGGATCGTAGAAAGGCGTGATGGTTGCTCCTGATTCAATCCAGGTCTCCACACGCGCCAGCTCAGTGTCGGGAAAGCGCACCAGCGTCAGCTTGCCGGGAGACGGCTGGAAGTTTTGCGCAGGGTCTTCCGCATACACGCGAGCCTCGATGGAGGCTCCCGTGGGCTTGATTGTGAATGAGTCCAGCGGAGGCAGGTCGCCGGAGGCCTGCAGCACCATCCATTCCACCAGGTCGATGCCCGTCACCTGCTCCGTGACGCCATGCTCCACCTGTAGCCTTGTATTCACTTCGAGGAAGTAGAACTCGTTTGTATCATCGTCGTAGATGAACTCGACCGTTCCTGCGGAAGCATAGTTCACGGCCTTGCCCAGCAGGACCGCCGATGCGCATAGATGCTGCCGCGTCTTGTCCGTCAGGCCGGGCGCTGGAGTCTCTTCCAGCACCTTCTGGTGGCGTCGCTGCGCGGAGCAGTCGCGCTCTCCCAGCGCGATGACGCCGCCCTTGCCATCGCCGAAGATCTGCACCTCGATGTGGCGCGCGTGAGCGACATACTTCTCCAGATACACGCCGCTGTCGCCGAAGTTTGCTTTGCTCAAGCGCAGAACAGCGTCGTACGCCTCGCTCAGTTGCTCTGCGGACAGGCACACCCGCATGCCGATGCCGCCGCCGCCGCCGGAGCTTTTCAGCATCACCGGGTATTTCAGGGCATCTGCCTGCGTCAGCGCGTCGTTCAAGTCCGCGAGCAGCCCTGTGCCAGGCAGCAGAGGGACTCCGCATCGCTTCGCCGTCGCGCGGGCCGTATGCTTCAGGGCGAATGCATCGATGTGCTCCGGCTCCGGGCCGATGAAGCGAAGGCCGCGGGCGGCGCACTCCCGCGCGAATTCGATGCTCTCGCTCAGGAAGCCATAGCCGGGATGGATCGCCTCGGCTCCTGTCTGCTTCGCGGCATCGAAGATCGCGTCGAACGAGAGGTAGCTCTGCGCTGCCGGAGCAGGTCCGATCAGCACCGACTCGTCTGCATCGAATACATGCAGCGAGTTGCGGTCGGCCTCGGAGTAGACCGCGACCGAACCGATGCCCATCTTTCGCAGCGTGCGCTCAATGCGGCAGGCAATAGCGCCGCGATTCGCAATCAGAACCTTGCTAAACATCGTGCCCCCCAGAAGCACCATTGTGATCCGCTGAAGCATTCCAGATCAGCACACGCAGCGGCGTTGGGTTGTAGGCATTGCACGGATTGTTCAACTGCGGGCAATTCGAGATCAGGATAAGGGTGTCCATCTCTGCCCGCAACTCTACGTACTTGCCAGCGTCGGACACCCCGTCTTCGAACGTCAGTTTGCCTTCAGGTGTCACGGGGACGTTCATGAAGAAGTTGATATTGGCGGCCATATCGCGCTTGCCCAGATGGCGGCCCGTCTTGCTCGACCACGCCATCGCTCCTTTCAGGAAGGTCTGTCGGCAGGCGTGCATGTAGCGCTTTTCAATTGCGTAGCGCACCATATTGCTCTCGGTTGCGCAGGCACCGCCCAGCGTGTCATGGCGACCGCAGGTGTCAGCGACGATGGTGAGCAGCGCATTTCCGCCAGTGGACATCAGCTTCGTCCCGGTCGTTAGATAGATGTTCTGCTGCCTCCGGATCGTGTCCTGCGCGCTATAGCGGTCGGAATAGTCGTGCGCATTATAGAAGAGCGTGTCCGCGGCCTGGTTGCCTTCAATGTCAACGATGCGGATGAACTGGCCGCGAAGAATCTCATGCACGAACGGGTCGCCAGCACCTATCTCGGTGCTGAAGATCGCGTCTTCTAGCAGACGGGGGCTCTCTGCAAGCATTGCTTCTGGCATGATGAACCACTCCTGTTTTGTGAGTTGATGCGTTCGATAGGGTCAGACTGTTTCGGCTCCGAAGGGAACGAGCTTTCTAGAGGAAGTACCGCTCGGTCAATACAAAGCCGCGCTCATTCTCTGGCCGGAATTTTCGGCACACGTCGTCAGCGGTCGGCGGATCCACACGCTTCAGCGTCAGCTTCACTGGCGTCTGCCGGTATTCAGGGTCTGGATCCATCGGGTGCTGGCAGGTATTCAGAATCACCAGGGTATTCATCTCAGCCCGCAACTCCACGGCGCTGCCGGC
>JAJZHR010000328.1 GCA_021810815.1 Acidobacteriota bacterium
AGGCGAGGCCAGCGTCAGGACGACGTCGGCTTTGGTCATGGGCATGGAGACGCCGCCGAACTGCGTGATGGGGTGTCCGCAGGCGAGAAGCTGCGTGGGATCGACGTAGGTGACGGTGCAGGTGGCCGCCATGCTGAGGTCGCCGCGCACCAGAACGGCGCTGACAGCGGAGCCGGGAACGATGGGCTGTGGCTGCTTCGCCTCCGGGCTTGCTCCGCCGAGGCCTGCGACCGGCTCCATGCCGAGAGCGGTGAAGTGGCCGCCAAGCAGGCGCAGCGTCTCCGGACTGAAGCCGTTGAAGACCAGCGGCGTTTCAATGGGCAGCAGCGAAGGGCCGCTGAGCGCGCCGAGTTCCGTCCCGGCTGTCTGTGTTGACGGAGCGGCCACGTTCTGCGTCTGAGAATTGAGAGGCTGTTGGGCCGAAGACGGAGCTTGCAGGTATCCGGTCTCGCTGTCCAGAGGGCCGGCCGGGCTTTCCGGTGCGTCGGATGCTTCTGCTTCGGTGCTGCCATTGCGGGAACGGCGCAGCGCTGCGGATGCACCCTCGTCCTTCACGTGCAGCATCTGCTCGATAGGCGTGATGCCGGCGATGGGCTCTTTGGTGAACTGGCCGATGCGGTAGGCGAGGGCGCCCAGCAGTTTGCCGTCGACGTAGACGGGGCTGCCGCTCATGCCGGCGACGACGCCGCTGTACTCGGGCTTTTCTCCGCGGAGACGGGCGAGAATCATGTCCTGGCCGGGGCCGATGGCGTCATGCAGCACACCGAGGATTTCCACCTGCATGGCCTCGGGCTGGGTCCCCTGGAAGACCGTCCAGGCGATGCCATGCATCCCGGCGCGAACATCGGCGAGCGGGAAAATCGAGGACGCGTCGCTGACAGTGGGCGGCGGAGGAACAGGCAGCGGGGTCCAGGCGGAGACCTGGCCAGACAACGGACCCGCCACTGCGCAACTGAGCAGGGCGAGAAGGACGGTATTTCCTAGGCGGCGGGGCACATCTATAAGAGTAGTTCCTGCGGGGCGAAGTTCCAAGCGGCCAGAGGGACGCGATGCAGAGGAAGTCAGGAATCGGGAAGTCAGGAACCAGGAAGGCAGGAAGTAGAATCAGGGCGTGGACTTTGACAGGGAAGGTGATACACCATGCAACGCGAGTTTGAATCGATCAGTGGAGCAGCGGACAGCGATGCTGGAGGTGGAAAGGCGGAAGCGACGACAAGGGGTGCCATCCTGAGCCCTTCGCTTCGCTCCGGTTTGAGCTTGAGGGGGGATTTGGCGAAGATCCCTGCAGCTTCCCGATCCGCCCATGGCACACGGAGCATTCTGGCCGGGCTGCCCGGCAAGTGGCTTTCCATCTGCGCGCTCGTATTGCTGGGTTTGGCGGTTGCGCTGCCCGCGCAGCAGACGAGTCCGGCTCCTTCGTCAACGCCGCCTTCGTCAACGCCGCCCCCGGCCCAAACCAGTCCGGCCCAAGCCACTCCTGCAGCGCAGCAGGATCAGCAACCCGAGGCTGGCGGCCCCGGAGCCGACAGCGGCGCCATCGCCATCCCGAAGAAGAAGGATCAGGGCGAGGGAGCGGCCGCGCCGCCGCCACCCGCTCCGGCTGATCGCAAGGTGGTGAACCCGCCCGGCCTGAACGACTATTCCATCCGCGTGGATGTTCCGGTGGTGAACGTGGATGTGGACGTGGTGCTGGACAAGGACCGGGAGTTCGTCCGCGGTCTGAAGCCGGAGAACTTCCGCGTGTGGGAGGACGGCGTCCCGCAGAAGATCACGGACGTGAAGGTGGCGCAGGCACCCATCACCGCCGTCATGCTGCTGGAGTTCGCCGCCAACAGCTACGCCTTCATCTATGACATGCAGACAGCGTCCTACTACTTCTTCCAGCAGTTGAGGCCGGACGACTACGTGGCCGTCATCACCTATGACATGCGCACGCAGATCCTCACCGACTTCACCAAGAACAAGGACGTGGTGGCCCAGGCTCTGCGCTCTCTGGTCATCCCCGGCTTCAGCGAGACCAACCTCTTTGACGCGCTGTATGAGACGCTGGACCGCCTGAGCCGCGTGGACGGGCACAAGTACATCCTGCTGATCTCCACCGGGCGAGACACCTTCAGCAAGATCAATCTTGACCAGATCCTCGCCAAGATCAAAGCCACGCCCAACGTGACCATCTTCACCATCAGCACCGGACAGTTCCTGCTGCAGATGGCCGACTCCATGAACCGCCTCGGCCCCGTCACGAGGATGGACTACCTGCAGGCGGACAACCAGATGCAGACCTTCGCGCGCATGACCGGAGGGCTCCACTTCGCTCCGTTGTTCGAGGGGCAGTTGCCGGACATGTTCCGCGAGATCAACGATTCCATCCGCAACGAGTACATCGTCACCTATCGCCCCAGCAACACCCGCACCGACGGCACCTACCGCAAGCTGAAGGTCGAACTGGTGGACAACGAAGGCAAGCCGCTGCGCATGCAGGACGAAAAAGGCAAGCCGCTGAAGTACGACATCGTGGCCCGCGACGGCTACAAAGCGAAGCAGACGGTGGAGTAAGTGCTGTTGGGCTATCTGAGGGGTGATCCCTGCTGCCCGCAAGTGCTTATCGCGGCCGCGGGATCGTCAGGTCGAGGTCCTGGGCGGCGTAGTGCTTGGTCAGCAGAATGATCTGCCCCAGGTGCATCTGCACGTGGCCGACCACCTGGTAGATGGCGTCCAGCACCGACACATCGCGTCCCTGCGGCGTGATGCGCTCCGTCAGGCGCTCGTGCGGCAACGCGGCCAGCACCGCCCTGGCTTCGGCAACAGTTGCGTGGAAGAGTTCCAGCAACTCCGCTGAGGTTTGGCCGCCAGCCGCGGAGAACTCCGCGTCGCGCACTCGCACATCCGGCGCTCCGCCAACGCCGTGCAGAATCCATTGCCGCATGTTGCCGCAGAGGTGCAGCACCAGGTTGCCGATGGTGTTCTCGTGCGCCGCCTCACGCCGCCACACCTGCTCGTCAGTCAGCTTGCTCAGGCACACAGCAAGGCTCGCCTCCGCCTGGGAAAGCTTGTTGATGGAGTGGTCGAGGAAGAGCGTGGAGATATCTGAGCACATATTGGAATTCTATTGATCTACGGCGGAGCTTGCTATTGCCGCGCATTGGTCGAATATATGAATGCTGTCCAGAAGGAGGATGGCCAGTGTTCCGGGAGGAGATATCTGCCTGAGCCGCTTGCGGTTATTGGCAATCGTGCATCGGTCATCTCGGAGTGTCCATGGAAGTGAAGGGCAATGCAAACAAAATCACGGGATGCGTATACATAAGATTCAGGAACCTTTGCTATTGTTAGAAAATGCGCACACTCCCCAACCTTGATTTGATTCGTTCTTTTGCGGTCATGCTCGTCGTGATTGAGCACACGATATTGGCATACCACGTTCTTTGGATTAGAAATTGGGAGGTTCAGTGGATCGGGATCATCGGAGTGCTGATTTTCTTTGTGCATACGAGCCTGGTTTTGATGTGGTCGCTTGAGCGCAAGCCGCACACGCTGGACTTCTATATTCGCCGTGTCTTCCGGATTTATCCTTTGGCGCTGCTTGCGATAGGGGTGACTCTGCTCTTTCATGCTCCTGTGGGTGGCACGGCCGAGCATTTCTTTGCCTACGCTCATCCGGATTTTCATGGAATCATTACGAACATTCTTCTAATTCAAAATTTCCGTGGGCCGATGATCTATGGTGTGATGTGGACTTTGCCATTGGAAGTCCAGATGTACGTCCTGCTGCCGATGTTGTTTTTCTTCATTCGTCAAAACTTCTCCT
>JAJZHR010000329.1 GCA_021810815.1 Acidobacteriota bacterium
AGGTTGAATCAGGAGTCGAATCAGGAGTCGAGTCAGGGGACATGGCTCCAATTTACCTCACTCGAATCGAGCGCCTATAAGACAAATCGCGCACACCCGTTGCGCAAAGCCGTATACTGCCGCAGATGGCACATGCCTACTTCTTCGGAGCTCTCGCGTTCCTTCTCGGCCTGGCGTTCGGCAGCTTCCTGAACGTCTGCATCGTTCGCCTGCCCGTGGACGAGTCGATTGTGCATCCTCGGTCGAAGTGCCGCGCGTGCGGCGCTCCTGTGCGCGCGCTGGACAATATTCCGCTGTTGAGCTGGGTGATGCTGCGCGGCCGCTGCCGAAGCTGCAAGGCGCGCATCTCTCTGCAATACCCTCTGGTCGAACTTCTCATGGGCCTGTGGTTCCTGCTGCTCTTTCTGCGCTACGCCGCAGCCTATGAGCAGTACCGGGCCACCTTCGAGCTCTTCGGCGCCTATGGCAACAACTTGTGGGAGGTGCAGACCGGGCTGGTGATCGCCTATGCCAGCCTGGCCGCGCTTGGCTTCCTCCTGCTGGGGCTGATGGTCATGGACTGGCAGACCGGACTGCTGCCGGACGAGTTCACCTATGGCGGAATCTTCACCGGACTGATCCTCTACGCAGCGGGAGCTTTCATGCTGCCGCCGGACCAGGGGCAGGTGATGCTGACCGGGCCGGAGAAGGCGATCCTCCTGCGCGTGCTCGCGACCGTGGCGGCGGCCCTGGTGCTGCTGCTCGTGCGCTGGATCTACTGGAAGGTGCGCCATCACGAGGGGATGGGGCTGGGCGACGTGAAGCTGCTTACGATGATCGCGGCGTTCCTCGGCCTGCGCTTCGCGATGCTGTCCTTGTTCATCGGAGTGGTGACAGGCGCCCTGTTCGCCATCGGCCTGGTGATTTTTCTGCGGCTGAAGAAAATCCAGTTGGCGCTTCCAGACAGCCCCGGCTCCACGACGCCAATACCGCTCCACCCTGCGCACATGCATGTGCCCTTCGGCACGTTCCTGGCTCTCGGAGGCTTCTTCGCCGCGCTCTTTGGCGAGCAAGCGCTGCGCTGGTATCTCCACTTCTATCGGTGATGTGCGCCTTTCGCCGCTTCCTGCTCCGCCCGGATGCCCGCGATCTGCTTCAGATGGTGCCTTCCGTGCACCACCTGGAACCTGCGCCACTGAGCGACGCTCATCATCCCAAGGATCGCGTGGTTGATGCAGCGCCCGCTGCCAAAGGCCGCCTCCGCCCTGCGCGCAATCGCATCGAAAGCGGCGAGATGGCGCGTCGCCTCCGTCGCCAGTTCAGCGCCGTCCAGCGGAGGCAGGGAGATCTGCTCGGGACGAACGAATTCCGGCGCGCTGCGGCCATTTGGAAACCATCCCCAGTTCAGCACCACTCTCTGGACCACCCGCTCCTTCAGCGTCACCGGCCGATGCGATGGCCGTGCCTTCGCAAGGCGCTCCTCGAACGCGACGCAGGCCATGTCATAGGTGAGCATCAGGTGCTGCACGATCTGCTGGATGCTCCACGCGTCAGGGCGGCCCTTTGGGCGCGACTGCGTCTGCTCCACCGTCAAACCACGCACGGAAGCGGTCAACTCCTGGTGGAACTGCTCCAGTGGCGCGGAGAAAGTGACCACATCTGAAGATCCGGTCCGGGTCTGCGTGGATTCCGTGGGTAGCGGCATTCTTCCCTCTTGGCTCGGCTTCAACGGCGATGGCTCCGTCTTCAACGGTCCCGGCTCGGCCTTCAACTGGATTTCCGGCCTGCAAGCAATCGATCCTACTTGTTCTCAGCAGACCCCGTAAGCCGCTTGAGCGCCTTCTCCGCGTCCTTGGCCTTGCTGCCCGACGGAGCCATCTTCAAATAGGCGCGGTAGTGGTCGATAGCCTCCTGCGTGTGGCCCAGCTTCAGCGCCATCTCCGCCAGGCCATACTGCGCAGGCTCGTCCTCGGGGTTGAAATGCACCGCGTCCTGGTAGCGCAGGTACGCTCCTTCATAGTTCCCCCGCTTGTTGTAGAAGTCGGCCACATCGTCGTCTTTTTCAGCGCGGTAGGAGTCGATCATCTGACCGCTGCTGCCAGCATCCTTCAATTCCAGCCGCTGGGTCGGCTGTGCAGTGGAGGGAGCATTCGCGTCGCCTGCGCCAGAACTGCCGGAACCCGAACCATTGGCATCTGAACTGCTGGAGCTTGAGCTGCTGGACGGAGAAGGATCAATCGGCGTCCCAGCATACGGGTCGTTCGGATCGGTGCCGCGCCGCAGCAGGCCGCCTCGCTCCGGCGTGGATGCGGCCTTGCCTGTTGGTGGCGGAAACGGGTTGCCCCCAGCCGCCGCAGCACCAGCGGCCCCGATTCCGGCTCCCTGCAACGGATCTCCTGAAGCGTCGCCTCCCGGGTTGGCAGGGTCATTGGACATGGGAGCGTTGGGCGCAGCATTGTCCGGCAGACCCGAGCCTGCCGTCGCCTGGGCCGCCTTGCGCGAAATAGCCTCTGGAAACGCGAACTGGTCGGCTGCGGATTTCTGCTGGGGCTGCGGCGCGTCTGCGCAAGGCTGTGCGCCATCCGCCTTATCCGTGGCCTTCGTCTTAGCCGCGCCATCTGCCTTGGCTGTATCGCCTGCCCCGGATGTGCCGGCCACTGGAGCTACTACCCCCGGCTTGGACGGGGAGCATCCATCGGAAGCTGCTTGGCCCTGCTCCGGAGCACCATCCTTCGATTTGGGCTTCTCGCTCTTCCCGCCAGCAGCGTCAGCCGTTTGCGATGCGGAAGCATCCGAGGAAGCTTTCTGCGCTTTTGCCGGTGGAACCCCCACCGTCGATAACAGGAACATACCAGCGAGCAGCAGGGCCGAATTGGGGGAGCGCAGCATCTATCCCAAGTCTAGTCGCTCTGTTTGCGGTGTTCAACGCTGATGTGGCACGCGGAATCCGGGGGGAACCGCCACCATCAGCCAACCCTCTGCCGAATGGCGAAATGAGCCAGCCACCAGCTTTCCGCTGCGGTCGATCCGCTTGTTGCTATACTCACGCAAAATACCCGCGCCCGCGATAGGACGCGCGAACAGGACTCTCCACCTTGAAAGCATCCGCAACCGCGAAAGCATCCGCAACCGCCCCGGGCCTGATCATCCGCTCCTCCGCCATCCACGCCGCTGGCTGCTACACCACGCTCCCCATCCGCAAAGGCAAGCGCATCCTCGAATACACCGGCCCACGCTTCTCCAAAGAGGAAGCCGACCTGCGCTATGAGAACCGCGACATCACCTACCTCTTCGGAGTGGGCGACGGCGAGGTGGTCATCGACGGCTTCGGCATTGGCATGTTCATGAACCACTGCTGCGATCCCAACTGCGAGACAGAGGACGTGAACGGGCGCGTCTTCGTCTCCGCCATTCGCGACATCGCCGCCGGAGAAGAGCTCACCTACGAGTACAACCTCTACGACAGCGACGACTACGAGTGCCCCTGCTATTGCGGCATGCCCAACTGCCGGGGAACCATGTTCAGCGACGAGGAAGTTGCGCGCAAGGCGAAACTCGCCAGGCGGGCGGCGGCAAAAGCGAAGAAAGCAATGTCGGCGTAATCGCATCGCCTGAGAGGCGCCCCTCTCCGCCGTGGCTCGAATCCCGTTCTACGGCAAGGACGCATCCCGGAGAAGGTGACCGTCCGCACGCCAGCAACCACCGCGAAGGAAACGTTACAATCGAGCTTCCGGCCCGTGGCCGTTTTGACCCCCCATGGCATACCAGGTTCTCGCACGCAAATACCGCCCGCAGAAGTTCTCCGATGTCGTTGGCCA
>JAJZHR010000330.1 GCA_021810815.1 Acidobacteriota bacterium
GCCGGAGTTCATGCGCTCGCGCAAGGCCCTGCAATACGCCACCTCCATTGACGAGTACGCCGCCACCATGCGCGAGGGCAACAACGGCGGCTACGCCAACGACTGGCTCATCGGCGACCGCAAGACGGGCGAGATCGCCTACCTCGAACTCGGCCTCAAGCACACCCCCATGTGGCGCACCAGGGACGGTTACTTCGTCAGCTCGAACTTCCCCCGCGACCCCGCCCTGATGCGCGACGAGGCGCCGCAGTTCGACGCGAAGAACATGGCCGGCTCCGCAAACGCCCGCCACGTGCGCTGGGAACAGGAGATGAAGCAGCACCAGGGAAGCATCGACATCGCTCTCGCAGAGCAGTTCCTCGCCGACCACGACGACACCTTCACCGGAAAGAAGACCGCAGACCAGCGCAGCCTCTGCGGCCATGTGGATGCGGCCAAGGGAGGCGTTCCTGAGTGGGACTGGGCCCCGTATTTCCCCGGCGGAGCCGTCACCGGCAAAGTAATGGACTCCGACATGGCAGCGAAGATGAGCTTCACCGCCCGCGCTGGCCACCCCTGCGGAGAGGACTTCCTCGCCAAACCATTCCTCGCCGCCCATCCCGAGTTCGCTTGGCAGGCCCCCGCCCTGCATGACATGAAGGCCGGCCCATGGACCACCTTCACCAAGGGGCAGAAGCTGTAGCTGCCTCCGCCCTCCTTGCAGGCCGTTCCTCGCGCGGGGTGTTGCCGACGCCCCGCGCCAATCCGCCGCGCTGGAGCAATCGCAGATGAGTGCAGGCAGTCCGGGTGCCACATCCTTTGCGGTCTTTTCGCAAGGGTGAGAGGCGCAATACCTCACTTTGGAACCTGTCCAAAAAACCAGTATTCCTGCGTGTGCATTAGCTTCCCGGAGCGCTCACTTCTTCATGCTCGCAGCTCGCCACTTCTCCGCCAGCGGCCTGTCCGCCAGCGCCTTGATGAACACCCCGCCCACCACGCTGCGCGCCTGAAAGCCCACCTGCCTGCCCGTCTCGGTGTCATACCAGTCCGTCAGCGGGACCCGGCTCTCCGTCTCGTTCGTCCACTTGTAGACCGGGTCCACCAGCGCGTTGAACGCCGCCGCATTGTCGGCCAGCGTCGCCGTCCAAATCTCCCAGTCCAGCTTCGTATAGTCCTTCCGGCTGTCCAGCGGCAGTCCGTACAGGTTCAGCTTCGTCTGGTAGTAGGCAATCTCCGTGTCGCGCACCTTCTTCGGAAACAGGTTGTAGTCCAGCACCTTGTCCCACACCAGGTTGTATTTCTGGCTCCATGTGCCCGGGCTGTCGAACGCCAGCTTGTAGTGGTCGCCCTCCTGTGCCATCCCGATCCACTTCGCTGCCATGTCCTTCGCCACGCCGTCGTACTTCTTCGCCTCCGCATCGTGGTGCGTCAGCTTCGCCAGATCCGCGTAGGCTGCCAGAGCATCGATCGCCTTGATCGACAGGTTCGCATTGTGCGCCAGGTGACCTGCAAAATCGTCCGTTGAGAGCTGGTTCTCGGGGTCCAGCCCATTCTTCTTCAAATACTCTGCCCACTGCGTCAACTGCGGCCAGAATCGTTCCGCCAGCGCAGCGTTCCCCTCCGTGCGCGCAATCGCATCCACCAGGATCAGAAGATTCCCAGACTCCTCCACCGGCATCTGGTTCTCTTCCGTCTTCTCGCCGCCGCCGTAGTCCTGCCCATTCGCCAGAGGATACTGCCCCAGGTCATGCGGAGCAAAAGGGAAGTGCCACCGGTTTGCCATCGAAGCATATTGCAGCACCGGAAGCACCTGCGCCTCCAGCAGCTTCGGGTTGAAGAACAGGAACAGAGGCGCCGACGGATACATCACATCCACCGTCGAAATGTCGCCGTTCGAGAAGTTCTCCTTGGCAAACAGCATCGGTGTCCCGTTCGCATCCGCCACCAGCTTGTGCGCTGCAATCGCCTGCCGATAGGCCAGCGTGCAGATCCACGCGTAGTGCTCCCCTGCCGACCGCGTCAGATCCTCCACCAGTTTCCTGTCGAACGCAGCTCCCCGCGCATCCAGCGCCGCGTAGTCGTGCTCCGCTTCGTCCTGCATCGTGGCCACAGGCTTATTGTTCCTCTGCCAGTAGGGGCGCAGGTTCTGCCCCAGCAGTTGAATCGCATACCCCTCCGTGTAGCTCACCAGCAGATGCCTCGAAACCGGCTGCTCTCCCACCTGCCCCAGCGGCAGCATCGCCGCCATCTCCGGAGCCGACTTGGTGGCATAGGGGCCATCCATATCGTCAGCCACCGGTAGCGCCCCATTTTGCGCAAACGCACGTTCAGGATGCTGGCTGATGCTGCTCTTCGAAGCCTCATCATCCGGAATCGCAATATTGAAGTAGCCCCAGTCGATTCGCAGATCATCCCCGGACCGGTTCAGCACCCCCTGGTCCCGCGTTCCCACGGACAGCACCGTCGTCGCCGCCGTCTGATGACGCGAGAACACCACCGGCTGCCCCTCCATGCTCGTCGCGATCTGCGAACCCGCTGCCAGCAGCACCTCCACCTCGTGCTGCGCTCCATCGGTAGCACGCGCCGTCCATGTCAGGTAGGTCACCGGCCGCGAAAGCACATCCATATCGTCCAGAAATGCCGGCGTAAAAAACGTCAGATCCATCTCCACGCCGCCACCGGAAAAGGTGTAGCGAGTATGCGTCGGCGTCAGCTTCATTGAAGTCTGCTGCATCGCAGGAACGCCGCGCGGCTCCTGGCCCATCACTCGGAAGGCCTTGCCATCCACCCGCACCAGGCCAGCCAGCGGCTCCGGATGTCCCGTCCAATGCCGCGTCGGCGAGCCGGTCAGGGCGTCCGTGTTCGACCAGATGCTGAAGTAAGGATCATGCGCGATCAGAGGAGTCGCCGGCGGGCGCTCCGTCTGCTGCGCCAGAAGCGGAGTCGATGCGACCATTGCCACCGCAACACAGCGGCGCAGAGCTGAGAAAGACATGCGTGCCATCTCCTGGAGCCCGGACCATTCCTACTTCGTTTGCTCCTCGAACTTCAGCGAAGCCGAGTTGATGCAGTAGCGCATTCCCGTCGGCCGCGGCCCATCCGGGAACAGGTGGCCAAGGTGGCCGCCGCAGCGCGCGCAGGTCACTTCGACGCGCCGCATCCCATAGCTGGTGTCCTCATGCGCCTCGATGGCATCCGGCGAAACCGGCAGCCAGAAGCTCGGCCATCCGCTGCCGGAGTCGAACTTCTTGTCCGACTCGAACAGCGCCGCGCCGCACGCCGCGCAGTGATACCGGCCATCCGCATGGTTCGTGTTCAGCGCGCCAGAGAAAGCCGGCTCCGTGCCCTTGCCGCGCAGAATATCGAACTGCTCCGGCGTCAGCAACTCGCGCCACTCCGCCTCCGTCTTCTTGAGCTTCTCCGGCTGCGAATCCGTCATGGTTGTCTTCCTGTGCAGTCAGGGTACCCTATACAGCCGCACTCGTCGCGTCGCCGCAGGCTCACAGGCGACGCATGTCCCTACAGCTTCGCGATCACTTCGATCTCGACCAGGGCGTCTTTCGGCAGCGCCGCCACTCCGACCGTCGACCGCGCTGGCGGCGTCACGCCCTGCGGCGCTAGATAGCTCGCGTAGATGGCGTTCATCGCCGCGAAGTCCGACATGCTCTTCAGGAACACGGTCGTCTTCACAACGCGCTTCAGGTCGGTGCCAGCCTCCGCCAGAACAGCCTTCAGATTCTCCAGCACGCGTGTCGTCTGCGCCTCGATGCCGTCGGCAAGCGCGCCCGTGGCGGGGTCCAGCCCCACCTGGCCTGAG
>JAJZHR010000331.1 GCA_021810815.1 Acidobacteriota bacterium
ACAGTTCGACGGCAAACTGCGCGTGGAGCTGCACATGGAAGTGGAGGAGACGCTGCCGCTGCGCACCGCGCACGATCTCGTCTCTCGCATCGAGGCAGAAATGCTGGGCGAACTGCCCGAGGTGGACAGCATCCTGACGCACATCGAGAGCGAACCGGCCACCATCGAGCGCCCCGCGGCCATCGAGCGCGACCGCGAGCTTGAGGTGTGGCTGCGCAAAGCATCGCAGGGAATTCCGGAGATCGTCGACATCCACGATGTGGTGGTGAGCAAGATCGGCGAGCACGTACAGGTCTCCTGCCACTGCACCCTGCCAGACGATCTGCCGATGACACGCGTCCACGAACTCATCACCAGCCTGGAGAGCAGCTTCAAACTAGATTGCCCAGAGGTCTACCGCGTCTTGATCCATCCGGAGCCAGCCACGGACAATCGGCGCTAAGAGCCTGTTCAGAAACTAGCCGAAGAGCCCTGGAACAAATATGCAGAGAGAAATGGGTTGGATAGTGGAAGTACATGCACCCGAACGATTTGACCGATAATCCGTGGCTGAGGCTGGAGCCGCTGCTGAACAAGCCACGGATTGAGCGACGCGGGCAAGAAGATGAAGCTGCTAAGGCGAGATTTGCCCTTATTCTTTAAGCAGGTTGCAGAAGATGCCTGAATGGCATATCTTCTTTTGCTAAATCGATTCATTGCCTGGTCTTGACCTGTCTGGAGGCGTTTGCATGGGAAGTGGACTCCGCGCTGTCTGGTTCTGCCGATTTCTGTTGTTCAGCACCTTCGTCGCCTCAGCGGCGCTCGCCCAGCAGTACAAGTATCCGTTCCTGGATCCACAGCTATCGGCTGAGAAGAGGATCGACAACATCCTCTCGCTGATGACGATTGATGAGAAGGTTGACTGCCTTGGCGTGCCGACGGGAGTTCCACGGCTGGGCATTCCGAGCTATGGAGGCTCGGAGGGAATCCACGGGGTGGTGCAGCGCGGCGGCGGCGGCAAGATGGCGCGGGCTCCGATTCCGACAACGCAGTTTCCTCAGCCGCCCGGAATGGGCGAGACCTGGGACCCGGAGCTGGTGCGCGCAGCAGCGGCGGCGGAGGGCCACGAGGCGCGCTTCATTACGCAGACGCCGAAGTATGACCGCCAGATTCTGATGCTGTGGGGGCCGCAGTCCGACCTGGCCCGCGACCCGCGCTGGGGTCGCAGCGAAGAGGTGTATGGGGAAGACCCGTTCTTCAATGGGACGATGGCGGTTGCGTTCGTGCGCGGATTGCAGGGAGACAATCCCAAATACTGGCAGGCGGCAGCGCTGCTGAAACACTTCCTTGCCAACAGCAACGAGGATGGGCGCACGCATACGTCTTCGAATTTCGACGAGCGGCTGTTCTGGGAGTACTACTCGGTTCCGTTCCGCATGGCATTTCAGGACGCGGACGCGAAGGCCGTGATGGCATCGTACAACGCGTGGAATGGTGTGCCGATGGCCATCAACCCCATTCTGAAGAGCATTGTGGTGAAGCAGTGGGATGCGGATCTGCTGTCAAGCGATGGCGGAGCGGTGACGGACCTGGTGACGCAGCGCCACCTCTTCCAGACCCAGCAGCAGGCAGTGGTCGCGTGCCTAAAGGCAGGCATCAACCAGTTTCTGGATGTGTACAAGGACGAGACCAAGGCCGCACTGAAGGACGGTTCCGTGACGGAGCAGGAGATCGACGCACTGCTGCGGCCGAAGTTCCGCATCACGCTACGCCTGGGACTGCTCGACCCGCCAGCGATGGTTCCCTATTCGACGGTGAAAGACTCGCCGGAGCCGTGGGATACGGATGCGGACCGGGCGATTTCAAAGAAGATGGCGCTGGAGTCGGTGGTGCTGCTGAAGAACGAGAGCAGCATTCTGCCGCTGAGCAAATCCATCAAATCGATTGCTGTGATTGGGCCGCTGGCGGATTCCGTGCGCTGGGACTGGTATGGGGGCAAGCCGCCGTATGCGATTACTCCGCTGGCGGGCATCAAGGCGGCGGTTGGGCCGGACGTGACGGTGCGCTATGCGGCGAGCAAGATCGGGAACGAGGCTGTGGATGCGGCGCGGAAGGCGGACGTCGCCGTGGTGGTGGTGGGCAACGACCCGACCTGCGGGCCTGATATGGCGCATGACTGGGACAATGTTCATCACGACGGCTCCACCCTGCCGTGCGCGGCTCCAGGCGACGGACGCGAGGGACGCGATCGCGAGAGCATTTCCCTGGGCGAGGAAGAGCAGTTGATCAAGCAGGTGTATGCGGTGAATCCGAAGACGGTGGTGGTTCTGGTCTCAAGCTTTCCGTATGCGATCACCTGGACGCAGGAACATGTGCCCGCCATTCTGCACATGACACATGCCTCGCAGGATGAGGGAACCGCTGTTGCCCAGGTCCTGTTTGGCGACTACAACCCGGGCGGCCACCTGACGACGACCTGGCCACAGTCGGTCGAGCAGTTGCCACCGATGATGGACTACAACATCCGCAACGGTCGCACGTACATGTACTTCAAGGGCAAGCCCCTGTATCCGTTCGGCTATGGGCTGAGCTATACGAGCTTCAGCTATTCCAACCTCAAGGCGAGTTCACCGCGGCTGGCGAAGGATAGCACCGTGGCAGTCAGCGTGGATGTGAAGAATACAGGCCAGCGTGCGGGCGACTCGGTGGTGCAGCTCTACGTAAAGCATTTGAGGTCGAAGGTGGTGCGGCCTGCGGAGGAACTGAAAGGCTTTCAACGCGTGAGCCTGCAGCCGGGCGAGACGCGAACCGTGCAGATTCCGCTCAAGGCTTCCAGCCTGACCTACTGGGATGAAAAGCTGCAGCAGTTCGTGCTCGAGACGGAGCCAGTCCAGGTGATGGTGGGAGACTCTTCTGCGGACATCAAGCAGCGGATGGAGGTTCAGATCCAGTGATGGAGGGACATCTTACGAAGCGCCCTCCAGCATTCGCAGCAGCTTGCTCTGGAGATTCTTTTCGGTCGTGGCTCGTCTTGAACGGATAGGACGCGTGCGATTTTGCGTGCGCACATCCGTTCTGAGAGCCCGTCGGCGCTCTTCGCTACAGCGCCCTTTTCGGCGCAAGGAAGTTGACGGTGCCGCGCATCACGATCTCGTTACGCTGGTTGAAGGTGAGGGTGCGCGTCTTGACAATACCGAACTCCGGGCGCGAGGCCGAACTGCGCAGGGAGAGGACTTCACTCTCAGTGTGCAGGGAGTCTCCGGGTCGCACGGCCTGGGTCCAGCGCAGATCCTCCACGCCAGCGCCAATCATGCCACCGGCAACGTGGATGCTTTGCACGCGAAGCCGCATCACGATGGCCGCGGTGAGCCATCCGCTAGCGGCAAGGCCCTTGAAGAAGGAGTTCTCGCCAGCATGCTCGTCGAGGTGGAATGGCTGCGGGTCGTACTTGCTGCCGAACTCCTTGATCTCCTCGGCCGTCACTTTGGCCTCGCCAATGGACTGGAACTTCTGCCCAACGAAAAAATCCTCGAAATATAGCTCAGTCATGCGTCCACCTGTATTGAAGTTGCGACTCTGTTTTTGGATTCTTCGGCTCCCAACCGCATGTCTTTATCGGCGGGCGGATGAGGACTCATCTCAGATGCGAAGCACCACTTTCCTGCATGCATAAGCTTAGAGCCTGTTATGAAGTTTGCACCAAGATAGGTGCTTACGTTGGTGGCCCGTTCTGTTCATTATGGATGGATGGCAAGCAAGGAGAAAGTCGGTTATCCGAGCGACGTTTCGGACGAGGAGTGGGGG
>JAJZHR010000332.1 GCA_021810815.1 Acidobacteriota bacterium
CACGGTGAAGGACGCGACGGGAGCGGTGATTGCGCAGAGCGGATTTCTGAAGCCGGACGGGAAGCTGGACCCGAGGGCGCACAGCTTTACCAATCGCCTGATCGATGCGAGCGGCGGCTTGAATGCTCTGCACGAGGTGTGGCAGAACCGCGTGGTGGCGTACAACAATACGATTCAATCCGGGCGCGCGCAACTGGTGCGGTACCAGTTCCAGGCGCCGCAGTCGGCGAAGGCGGGACCTCTGACGGTGACGGCGCAGGTGAACTACCGCCGCTTCGACCAGCACTTCATCGACTTTGGCATGGGAACGCACTATACGGAGCAGCCGGTGGTGGACATGGCGTCGAGGACGCGGGTGTTCAGGATTGGAGAGAACGCAGCGACTGCGCCGGACAACACCAGGGACAACGTTGCGGACAAAGCCGGGGACAATCCGGAGTGGATGCGATGGAATAATTACGGCATTGCGCTGCTGGATGCGCAGCAGTATGGGGCGGCGGTGAGCGCGTTCGAGCAGGTGGCGCGGCTGCGGCCGGATTATGCGGATGGGTATACGAATATCGCGCTGGCGAATTTCCAGTGGCAGAAGTATGGGGCTTCGCGGACGAATCTGGAGAAGGCGCTGAAGCTGAGTCCGGGGAATGCGAGGGCGCTCTACTATCTGGCGCTGGTGGAGCGGAATCAGGGCAATCTGGACGCTGCGATCGCAGATCTGCAGAAGGTGGCGGAGCAGTTTCCGAGGTCGCGGGATGCGCATCGCGAGCTTGGGTTCTCGTATTACCAGGAGCACCAGTACCAGAAGGCGCGTGCGGAGTACGAGCTGTTGCAGGGGATCGATCCGGACGATCTGGCGGCGCACTACAACCTGGCGATTCTGTACCGCAGGCTGGGCATGAAGAAGCAGGCGGCGGTGGAGTCGGCGGCCTTCGCGGACCAGAAGGACGATCCCACGGCCAGCACCGACGCTCTTGAATTCCTGCGCGGGCATACGGACCTGGCGGCGGAGACGGTTCCATGGCATGTGCATACGGACATTGGCGCTGCTGGCCAGACAGAGGCAGGACAAAAGCACTGAAGACTGGGTTGCAAATTCGTGTCGCCGCCGTGGTTGGGGTGTTGCTGTGCGCTGCTGCTGTGCCGGGTGCGGCTGCGTCTCGCGAGCAGCGCGGGGCGGAGTTGTTTCAGAAGAAGGGCTGCCTGCATTGCCATGCCATGAATGGCGTGGGAGGGCACAAGGGGCCGAACCTGAGCGGCGTTGGAAAGCGGCTGAAGCCGGCTGCGATCCAGAAGCAGATTCTTGATGGTGGCTTGACGATGCCGTCGTTCGACACGGCACTGAGCGCGGACGAGGTGAAGGACCTGGTGGCGTATCTGCGGAAGTGCAGGAAGGATATTGCGCCCGGCGCAGGCGCGGGACCCAGCGGGAACGGCGCTCAGTGAGGCGCTGGTTGTGCGCTATTCTGTTGACGATGCGATTGGCCCTCCTCTTTTTCGTAGCTGTTTCTCCCTGGCAGGCGATGTTTGCGCAGCAGAGCCCGGATGGTTATTTTCAGGCGGCCGTGCAAGCTCAGCAGAGGGGTGATTTCGCGACGGCGATCGCGGATTATCGCAAGGTGCTTGCAGTTCGCCCGAAGGACGTGGAGGCGAAGGTGAACCTTGGCGCTGCACTGGCGCACGAGGGCAAGTATGACGCTGCGATTGCGGAGTATGAGTCCGCGTTGATTTCCATTCCGCAAAACGAGGCTGTTCGGCGGAACCTGGCGCTGGCGTTCTACAAGAAGGGCGATTACAAGAGCGCGCGCGGGCAGTTCCAGGCCCTGCATGCGGCGCAGCCCGGGGATTTGAGCGCGGCGATTCTGCTGGGGGACACGGACGTGCATCTGCAGGATGCGGCGGCGGCGGTTGGCGTGCTGGAGCCGATGGCGGCGGCGGGCAAGGGGAATCCGGATTTCGAATATGTGCTGGGGACGGCGCTGATCGGGACAGGAAAGCTGAAGCAAGGCGCCGAGCTGATTCAGCAGGTTGCGGATGCGACCCATGCCGCGGACGCGTACTTTCTGGCGGGGTCCACGCTGCAGCAGTTGCAGGATTTCGACAGGAGCAGCGCGGATCTGGCGGCGGCGCTGGCGCTGAATCCAAAGCTGCCGGGGATCTATACGCTGAACGGAGTTGCGCTGGACCATGCGGGCAAGCTGGACGCTGCGGAGGCGGACTTTCGCGAGGCGCTGAAGGCGAATCCGGACGACTTCGAGGCGTGCCTGTACCTGGGGACGATGCTCTACAAGAAGCGGCAGATGGAGCAGGCGCGGCCCTACCTGGAACATGCGGTGAAGCTGAATCCATCGTCGTCGACGGCGCTGTATGAGTTCGCGATTCTGAAGGGGGCGACGGGGGAGTATGCGTCGGCGGCGGCGGATCTGGAGAAGGTGGTGCATGACGATCCGAAGTGGCTGGACCCGCATGTGGAGCTGGCATCGCTCTACTACAAGCTGCACCGGCCGGAGGATGGAGCCAGGGAGCGGAAGATTGTGGACCAGATCACGGCGGCGCAGCAGGCGGCGGGGCCGGGGAGTTCCGGCAGTGCCGGGATTCAAGGGAAATAGGCTCGGATTCAGAGTCGGGCGGGGCACCATCGCATGCTGATCGAGGACTGGGTTGAGGATGGCGAGCGCGTTTGCCGGGAGCTTCTTCGCCGCGAGCCGCTGGAGATTGATTCGGCGCGGGCAGCGAGGCTGCTGCGGGGGAAGCGCGTCTGCGTGACCGGCGGCGGCGGTTGGATCGGGTCGGCGCTGGTGCGTGCGATTGCGAAGCAGGGGCCGGAACACATCACAATTCTGGACGCGTCTGAGAGAGGCTTGTTTGAGATCGACTCGGGGTTGCGGGAGTGTGGCGCTGAGGTGCGTCATGCTTCCGTGCTTGGCTCGGTGTGCGAGCGGAGCTTTGTGCGGCGCGTGTTCGAGGAGCATCGGCCGGAGATTGTGTATCACGCGGCGGCGTGCAAGCATGTGCCGCTGATGGAGGCCAATCCGCTGGCTGCGATGGCGAGCAATGCGATGGGGACGCGGGTGGTGGCGGAGATGTCGCTGCGCTGCGGGGTGGAGCAGGTGGTGATGGTTTCGACGGACAAGGCGGCTGATCCGCTGAGCATCATGGGGGCTTCGAAGCGGATTGCGGAGATGGTGCTGCTGGCGATGGGGACGGAAGCGACGCGGATGAAGGCGGTGCGGCTGGGGAATGTGTTCGGGTCGCAGGGGAGCGTTGCGCCGCTGTTTCTGCGGCAGATTGCGGAGGGCGGGCCGATGACGGTGACGCACCCGGATGCGCGTCGGTATTTCGTGACCCTGCAAGAGACGGTGGGGCTGCTGCTGCTGGCGCTGAGCGGTGCATTCGGGACGGGCGTGCTTGCTCCGAAGCTGAGCGGGACGGTGCGGATCGAGGAGCTGGCGAAGCGGATGGCGCAGGCGCATGGAGGGGCTGCGCTTGCGATGGAGTTCACCGGGCTGCGGCCGGGAGACAAGATGGAGGAGCGGCTGATCGCTGAGGGCGAGACGTATCTGGAGGATGGCGTGGGGCCTTTGTATGGGGTGCGGAGCGAGGGTGTGACGGTTGAGGCGATGGGAGCGGAGTTGGCGGAGTTGGAGAGATGCGTGCGGGAGCAGGATCTGAACAGGATGATGGGCGTGGTGAGGAGATTGGTGCCGGAGTATCGGGCGTCTGTGTTGCTGAGCGAAGCTGCTGAGCGGGCTTATGCGGAGCAGCAGGCATGAAGCGGACGATTGCAGT
>JAJZHR010000333.1 GCA_021810815.1 Acidobacteriota bacterium
GTCCCCGGCGGATACCACGACCGTCTGCCCCTGCGCCGAGGCCTGTTCCCACAGACTCGACCAGAGCTGATTGCCCGCCTGGAGCAGATCGCCCTCGCAGCCGCTGAAACTCAGGCTCAGCACCGACGCCTGGTTGTCCTCGACCGCGCGCAGCGCCGCCAGGTACAGCGGATCCGCCACTACGCTCCCACCGCTCTCGTAGAGGTAGATCGTCGCGCCCGGAGCCACCGCGCCCGCCTCCTCCACGTCCAGATACGCTTCCACGCTGTCCGCCGTCACTCCAATATCGCTGCCGTCCACCACCACCTGCGGCGAATTGACCGGAAGATGGAAAAGTTGTCGGTATGCATTCACCAGCGCCACATCGATGTTCGATTCGTTGATGATCCCGATTGTCTGTCCCTTGCCGTCCACACCGGCCTGATACAGCGGGGTTACATCGTACTGTGTGGCGAAATCCTCCGGCGCAAAGATGTAGAGTTCGCCGCCGCCATTCGGGTTTGGAACCGTCCACTCGGCTCGCGCTTTGCCCGGTGCGCCCGTGATCGTGGCCTTTCCGGCGCTGACCAGCGTCGGCCGCGCATTGAAATCGTTGAGCGGCGCTACTCCCCTAATTAGCGGCGCCAGCGCCTGCGGAATGCTGATCTGGTCGGCGTTGGCATAATGTCTTTCGCCCTCCAACGTGTACGCATGAATCCGCGTATGAAACGCGGCGCCGACCGCCCCCGCCGTGCCGGAGAACTCCACCAGCGTCCTGCCCTTGGAGACCCTGACTCCACTGAACTCGTGGCCATGGAGCCATTCCACCGCGGCAGCGATGTCCGCATCGGACGGCCCGAATTGCATTCCGATCTGTTCCGGCGTCATCCAGGCGTGGTAGCTTCCCGATCCCGCAGTATGAAGAGCGCGCAGCTTCTGCTGCAGGGCGGCTTCACGTTCCGGCGGCCGGTTCAGCAACAGCAGCATGCGCCCGGCCTGGAATGAATCCGCCACCGCCCCCTCGTCCTGGGCGGACTTTGTGACTGGCGAGACGCTGCCGCGCAACGGAGCCAGCCTGGTCTCATCGACTGCCTGCGCGATGAGGGATTTGGGCTGTGTCTGGGCCGCCGCCACAACCGGCAATCCAAGCGCCACCAGAAGCGCTCCCGCAAGCACCTTCACGTATCCGCACCTTTCAGCCCAACGAAATGTAACTCTTGTTTCTCGGCAACCAATGTTAGCAGGTAAAAACTCAGCGGGAGTGTGATGTCGGGTCAAGAATCAACTACCCCCGATTCCTTGCGGATGCAGGGAGTACGCGCGACGGCGACAACAGCGCGCATCTTGTTCCCCTCGCGCGCGAATAATCTTATAGTGCTCATAATAAATGACTTATTATAACATCGAAACATATCATGGACCCGCTTGTGGAGTCGTGAAGCGGTAAAACTGCGAAGTGTCTCGTACACTGGACACGACATGTCGATCCGTATCGCCATTCCCGAGCCCAGCACCGACTCCGAGTACAGCACCCGCTCGCTGCTGCCCTACATCGCCGCTCTGAAGTCTGCGGGTGCGGTTCCCGCCGTGATTCCGCTCCACGAGCGTCCCGACCGCGTCGCGCGCCTCCTTGCGGGCGTCAGCGGCGTGCTTTTGCCGGGCAGCCGCTTCGATGTCGATCCCGAACGCTACGGCGAAGCCCGCATCCCCGCCTGCAACGACGCCGACCCGGCCCGCAACGACGTGGACGAGCTCCTGCTTCAGGATGCCTTCAACCTGCGCAAGCCGATCCTCGCCATCTGCTACGGCGCGCAGAGCCTGAACGTCTGGCGCAATGGCGCCCTCATCCAGGACCTGGCCGCCGAAGGCTTGACGACCGTGAACCACGCGCCCGGCCGCGCGGTAGAAGAGGCCCACGGAATCACCATCGCGTCTGCCTCTCGGCTGGCCGCGATCGCGCCGCCAAGCGTGCTGCCGCCACTAGTCAACTCCAGCCATCACCAGGCGCTGCGCACACCCGGCGACAACCTGCGCGTGGTTGCTGTCTCGCCCGCCGATCAGGTCATCGAAGCGGTGGAGCTCGACGATCCGGAGCACTTTGTCCTCGGCATTCAATGGCATCCGGAGAGAACCTTCGCCCTAAGTTCGCTTTCTAGGGCCATCTTCGCCTCGTTTGTCCAGGCCGCACAATCGTGGCGGCCTCCCTTCGAGCAGTAGTTGGAGAGCCGCCATGGACCTGGACCCAACGGAGAGCCTGCGCATTGGCGAGCGCCTGAATCAATTACTTCTGGAGGCCAGCCAGCCCACTCTTCCGCGAGAGCTGGCGGCACAGTTCGGCACCTATTGCACGCTGCTTCTGCGCTGGAATGCCCGCACCAACCTGACCGCCATCCGCGACGAGGACGGCATTCTTCGCCGTCACTTTGTCGAATCCATCGCCTGCGCCCGTGCGCTGCCCGCCGGGATTACGACGCTGCTGGATTTTGGCTCGGGAGCTGGCTTTCCGGGACTGCCGATTGCCCTGTGCCGCCCTGAGTTCGCGGTAACGCTGGCGGAGTCGCAAAACAAGAAGGCGGCGTTTCTGCGTGAAGTGACGCGATGCCTGGAGGTTCGAGCGCGGGTTCACGCCGGTCGCGCCGAGATGCTGGGCCAGACCTTTGATTGCGTGATCTTGCGGGCCGTAGATCGGATGAGCGCGGCGGTGCGAAGCGCGGCAGAACTGCTGGGCACGAGTGGACGTTTGGCGATTTTGACAACAACTGCAGCGAGCGAGGA
This sequence comes from Acidobacteriota bacterium, assembly GCA_021810815.1. Lineage (GTDB taxonomy): Bacteria > Acidobacteriota > Terriglobia > Terriglobales > Acidobacteriaceae > JAJZHR01. The sequence continues at coordinate 2,755 of JAJZHR010000333.1, forward strand.
GTTGAGATCCGCGGCTGGGCCGAATATCGCCTGGAGCGTGCCGATTTCGCTTTCGCCAGGGACTGATCGCATCCTGCTCCTGGGAGTGAAGGGGCTTCTGGGAGCGAAGGAGGACGGCTCGGTTCTTCGCTAGTAGCTGAGGAGGGGTGCTACGCGCCCGGGTCGTAACGGAGATGTTCCACGTGGAACATCGAGACGGAAGAACTGGATAGGAAGGACAGGGCAACTAATCGCTACTGTTCCACGTGGAACATAGCCGCCGCAAGAGATCCCTGAGCCTCCCGGATGTCCCGGTTTTCCACTTTTTGGGCATTTTTGAAACCGCCTCCGCAGACGAGCGAAACACCGCCGTAAGCCGCTGTAAGGAAAACGCTAAGCGGCTGCCTCCCAGAACCGCTTGTCGCGGCTTTCCACAGGTTTTAGGAATTCTCCACAGGCTGCCAGGCTATCCCGATGCCCCTCGGCACTTTACTCTAAAATGCCATGGGGAAAATTCTGGGGATCGTCAACCAAAAGGGTGGTGTTGGCAAAACCACAACCGCCATCAACCTGTCCGCCTGCCTGGCCATCGAGGGCCTGCGCGTGCTCCTGGTGGACTGCGACCCCCAGGCGAATGCCACGTCGGGGCTGGGAATCCAGCGGGACGACGACCGCCATTCTATCTACGACGTGCTGATGGGCCTGGCTTCGGCCGACCAGGTGATCCTGCCCACCGCCGAGGTGGAGAATCTGAGCATATTGCCGGGATCGAAGAACCTGACCGGCGCCAACGTCGAGCTTGCCGGGGCGGAGGATCGCGCCGTGCGGCTGCGGCAGGCGCTCGAACCCGTGCTGGAGAGCTACGACCTGATCGTGCTGGATTGCCCGCCGGCGCTGGATCTGCTGACCTTGAACGTTCTTGCCGCCGCCCACACGCTGATTGTGACCATGCAGGCGGAGTACTTTGCTCTCGAAGGTGTCTCGGAGCTGATTTCGACCCTGGAACGCGTGCGCGATGCGTTCAA